>VBEY01000195.1 GCA_005889295.1 Chloroflexota bacterium
GAAGCTCATGAACAGTGCGCTCGAGGCCGGAAATACGTTCGCGTCGCCGAGGCTGTTGCGGTAGGTGTCGTACTGGGCTTGCGTCACGAAGACGCGCATCGTCGGGCCCTCGCCGAGCTCCGGCAGGTGTCCGCGGAGCTGGTACCTCGCGGCGACGGTGGCCGCGTCTGCGGAGCCGCCCAGGAGGGCGGCCAAAATCGCGATCAGCCCGAGGGTGGTGGCCGCTCGTTTCACCGGTGACGCGCAGGATAGGCGGGTCCGACCCGTTCTGAAGCCCCCGAGCCGCCGTTAGATATCGCCGTGAAACACGCGCTGCTGCGGATCGCCGCGGTGGCAGTGGCAAGCAGCATGACCGCGTTCGTGCTTTTGGGGGTCGGCAGGATCGTCCTGATTGGCGATCTCGGCATCGCGATGCCCGTGATCGCGCCCCCCGGTGCGTCGGCAACCCCGACGCCGAGCCCGACCTCGCAGCCCGCGGTGCTGAGCGACATCGCGACCCCCAATCCTTCCCCGACCGAGAGCGCCGCTCCTTCGGCGACCCCCAGCGCCGCGCCGACGCCGGCCCCCCTGACGCTCACCGCGTTCCGTTTCGGCGGACGGAGCTACGTCGGCATCGTCGCCTCGGACGCGAGCACGACCTTCGCGGCGCCGTTCGCCGGCACCGTGGAGGTGCGCACCTATCAGTTCATCGACGGCGAGGTTCGGGTCGGCTCGAACGTCGCGACGCTTCCGTTCTTTCCCTACATCTCGATCGTCACGTCCGATCGCAGGATCACCTATCGCCCCGGAACGCTCGGCCCGGTCACCGAGATCCTCGCCGCGGATGGGAAAAGCGTCGCGGCGGGCGATCCACTCTTCCGTCTCGTCGCGCTCGGGCGCTCGTCGTGGACCACCTTCTACAACGCGAGCGCGCCGTACCACGTCGTCGTCTCGCTGCAGGGCGTGCCGAGCGGGCGCGACCTCGACCCGACGCCGTATCTGTGAGGCGACACTACGGAACGACCGTGTTCCCGATCCGGTAGGCGACACCGCCTGATCCGCCGATCCACGCACGCTCGAACGCCTCGCGCCCGTAGACGCGTCGCACCGTCGCGTTGCTGAGGGCCGCCGGGTCGTTCGCGATCACATCGCCCGACGCGGTGAAGCCGACGATGACCAGGAGATGCCCGCTTGTCCCGGCGTTGTTCAGGAACCCCGGAAGAGCTCCCGGCGCGTGAGAGATCGACGCTATGAGCGGAACGCCCGCCACAATGAACCGCTCGGCGTCGTTCAGCGATCCGAGCTGGACCACGCGCGCCTCAAGCCCGAAATGTGATGCGTACGCGGTGTTGAACGGCCAGTTGCCGGTGCCGCGGTACGCGGCGTCGTACGTGTAGCGCGCGGCGTAGTCGACCTGCGGGTCCGCGTACGGACCGACCCACGCCATATCCGAGGCCGAGGGCCGCTTGTTCCAGTACTCGACGACCATCTCAGTCGAGGTCGGGCTGCACCACGCTTCCCCGCCACCGTCGTACTGCGGGAACTCTCCCGCGTGGATCTCCTGCGAGTAGCGCGGGACGGAAAGCTCCATCGCGCGATCGGTGTAGCGGGGGCTCGGATACCGCGGGGTGTAGCTCCGCGTGTCGGACGCGACCGCATAGACGCGCCGCAAGACCGGCGGCGCGCCCGTGGCAGTGCTTCGCGAGAGCGTCACGCGGGCGCGATAAGCGGTCATCTTCTCCGCGCGCGTCTTGAATGTGTCGGTCTCGACGACCCCGTCGGCGTCGCTCTGACCGTTGATGGATGTCCTGCGGATCGTCTCGTCGCCGGAGGCCCAGATGCCCATGCGCCACCAGCGCGTCTCGCGCCCTGCCGCGCTTCGCGTCTGGATCTCCACCTCGATCCAGCTGCCCGCGGGGGTGTCCGCGATCCACGACGGAATCAGCTGTGAGAACGGAAAGCGCGTCAGCACCCACGCGGATGTCCAGTTGCCCTTGGTCCCTCCGCTCAGAACAATCCCGCTCTCAGGCGGCTGCGTGAATCCAACGTTGTCCAACTCGGCCGGCGCCCATGCCGGAGCCGTGTCGTCAATCGGCGCGGGAACGCGCGAGCTGATGCGGCCTGCCGGCGGTGTCCCATCGGGATTGAGTACGGTGACTTGCCAGTACACACCCACGTCTTCCATCCATGCCGCGCCCTCGACCAGAGGCCTGATGTAGAGGCGGTAGAACCCCGGCCGCTCGGGCGCCTGGATCGTGAATTGGAACCACGCGACCTGCGCGGGTCCCACGTAGTCACTCGGTTGTAGAGCGACACGGTTGAAGCGCGGCCATCCCGTCTGCGGCGAGCCCATCTCGCCGTTCCCGCCGAGGACAGTGGGCTCATCCTGCCCGGGATCGCCGTTCCACGTCCCGAGATACGCGACCTCGCCCATGCGACCCTTGACCCAGCCGCGCGAGCCCGAGTTGTAGTAGGCGACGACGGCGTTCGACCGCTCGCCGGGGCAGAGCGTCGGGTAGCCACTCTGGCCGTACCACGCGGCGTGAAAGTCGGGGATGCCGCTCGGGACGCGGGCGGGCGGTGCGATCCCAGGCCCGACGCTCGAGCCACCGCAGACGGCGGCGGTGGGCACTCCGGACGGCTGCGCCCGCGGGGCCGCCGCGGCGGCGCTCCCGAGGGAACCCCACACCAAGGCGAACGCGACCAGCAGCGCCCTCACCATCAGGAAAACTCTGCAGAGCCGCCGATGGTTACGGGACGAGCGCCGGGACGCGGATGAGGCTGGCCGCTCGCCCGCTAGGGCGCTTTCCGCGACGATTCGGCCGCCTCCGGACGGCGGTCGCCGCTCGAGTACGCGTTCACGATGGCCGAGATATCGAGATCGCCCGACTCTGATTCCGTCTCGGCAAAGAGCGCGCGCACCTCGTTCGTCAACGGCACCGCCGCGCCGGCACGCTCGTACACGTCGAGCGCTAGACCGAGGTCTTTCACCAGGTCGTGGACGGCGAACATCGTCGGCTCGTGCTGGCGTCGCATGAACCCGGCTTCGCGCGCCTTCAAGGCGGGGGCCAAACGCACGAGCGCCCAGAAGACCTGTTCGCGATCGAGTCCCGCGGCCGTTCCCGCCGCAAGAAGCTCGGCGGCGGCGGCGCTCGTGATGCCGAGCATCGTGTTCGCGACGAGCTTCAGCCGTGCCGCGCTCCCGAAGCCGTCGCCGACGTAATGGATCTCGCCGAGACTCTCCAGGACCGGCCGGGCCTCCTCGAGATCTTGGTGCGAACCGCCGACGAGGACCGCGAGCGTTCCGCTCTCGACGGCGGGGACGCTGCCGAGGACCGGCGCCTCGAGAAGGCGAAGCCGTCTCCCCCGCGCCTCCCGGCTGAGCTCGTCGATGCTCTCGGGACCGGCGGTGCTCATCTCGATGAACAAGCTCGGAGCGGGCGTGGCGAACGCGCCGTGTGGTCCGAGGTAGACCTCGCGCACCGCGACCTCGTTCGTCAGACTACTGATGACGATGTCGGCGTCCTGGATCGCGTCGGCCGGCGTCGGCGCGGCACGTCCGACCTTGAGCGCTTCCGCCTTTGCGGGCGTGCGGTCCCACACCGTCAGGTCGAATCCCGACGCCGCGAGCCGCCGCGCGATCGCGCCACCCATGCGTCCCGTGCCGAGGACCGCAACTGTCTTCATGGCATTGCCTCCGGCGCCGGCCCGACGATCTCGACGGCGTTCGCGAGTATCTCGTCGATCTCATCGCGCTCTGTCGAGGAGAGACGTATGTCCGCCGCCGCGGCGGGATCGTTCAGATGCTCGGGGTGGCGGGCGCCGACGATCGCGACGTCGACGGCAGGATTCGAGATGGCCCACGCGATCGCGAGCTGCGGCAGCGTGATCTCGTGCGCGGCGGCGTACTGTTTGAGCCGGTCCACAACTTTGAGGTCTCGCGCGAGCCTCTCCCCCTTGAAGTCAGCGCTGCTGCCGCGCCAGTCGCCAGGCGGAAACGTCGTCTGCGGCGTCATCGTCCCTGAGAGAACGCCGTGCGCGAGCGGAGCGTAGACCAGCACACCGATGTCGTTCCGCTCCGCGTATGGAAGGACCTCGGCCTCGATGTCGCGGTGGAACATGTGGTACGGCGGCTGATCGGTCTCGACCGGCCCGTATTGCGCGAGGTCCGTCATCTGTCTCGGGCTGTAGTTGGAGACGCCCGCGTGACGGATCTTTCCTTCGCGCGCCAGATCGCCGAGCGCGCGGCCGGTCTCTTCGGGTGGCGTCTTCTGGTCGGGCCAATGCACCTGGTAGAGATCGATGTAGTCGGTCCGCAGATTCCGAAGGCTCGCCTCAACACCTTCACGGAGCCAGCGCGCGCTCGCATCTCTGTGCATCGTGTTGCCGTCCTTGCGAAGCCCGCCTTTGGTCGCGACGACCACGCGGTCGCGAGGCACCCGCGACCACAGCGCGTCCGCGAGGAAACGCTCCGACTCTCCGAAGCCATAGGCCTGGGCGGTGTCGAACAGGGTGATGCCGATGTCGAGCGCGTGACCGATGGTCTTCTTCGCCTCGTCGGCGTCAAACGCGCCCCAGTCGCCGCCGAACGACCACAGCCGCTCGCGATATCGTGTGCTCACCCGCAAAGAGGATCTACATGCCGCTTGCTCACCCGCTCAGCCCGTTCGTCGATCCGCTCACGTTTCCGGCGCGTCGTGTGTTCACCCAACCCGCGCGTCTTGCGCTGCGACTCGAGACGACGACTCACCGTTTTCACCGCGACCTGGAGCCGTCGCAGGTCTGGGCCTACGACGGGCAGGTCCCTGGTCCGACGATCGAGGTTCGGCGTGGCGTACCGCTCGAGGTGCGGTGGGACAACGGACTCTCCGGTGCCTTGCCGGTCGTCGTCACGGTCGCGCCAAGCGGGAACGCGGACGGAGTTCCGGTGCAGTGCCTGCCGGGACGCAGCGGCGGCGGGGTCGATCCGTCGGCGGCGGCGCTCACAGGATTCTCGGTCGTGCACCTTCATGGCGCGGTCACCCACGCGTCGAGCGACGGCTGGGCAGAGAATCTCGCGGCCCCAGGACAGGAGACGCTCGACCTGTATCCGAACGATCAGCGCGCGGCGATGCTCTGGTACCACGACCACGTCATGGGCGTAACGCGCTTCAAGGTCTACGCGGGCCTCGCGGGTCTCTGGATCGTGCGCGACGATCGCGAGCGCGAGCTCGGACTGCCGGAGGGCCCGCCGTACGAGCTGCCCCTGCTGCTCACCGATCGCAACTTCGACACGGGTCCTGATGGCGCCATGACCGGCCAGCTCCTCCACAAGACCGACCCGGTTGTCGCGGAGTGCTTCGGCCCGTTCACCGCGGTCAATGGGACCATCTGGCCGTACGTCGACGTGGAGCCGACCACCTACCGGTTGCGCCTGCTCAACGGCTCGAACGCGCGCACCTTCCGGCTCGTCCTCACGCGGGAAAGCAAGCCCGACCACGAGCGGATCACCCAGATCGGCAGTGAGGGCGGGCTGCTCCTCGCGCCCGCGCGGATTCCGGCGCAGGGACTCGTCCTCGCATCGGCCGAACGCGCCGACCTCCTGGTCGACTTCTCCGATCTCGCACCCGGGACGGAGCTCACGATGTGGAACACCGCCCGAGCGCCGTTCGACGGCGCGTTCGCGGACCCGGCGACCGCGGGAGACAGCGACCTCGAGGGCCTCCTCCCATATCCGGAGGTTCTCCGATTGCGCGTGGTCGGTGGACGCCGTTCCACGTTTTCCGTCCCATCGATCCTCGCTACCGACTTCCAACGGACGCGCCAGGACGACCTCGCCGACGCGGTCGTGCGCGCGATCGCGCTCGTCGAGCGACCCGCTGCCGTCGAGGGGCAGCCACCGATGCTGACCCTGCGCGAGCTGGTCGAGGACCCGGCCGCGGGAGAGCCCGTCATCACGATCGTCGAAGCACGCGGCGGCGAAGAGCGCACAACGAGATGGCGGACCGTCGCCACGCGCTTCGAGGACGCCGCGACGTTCTTCCCGGTATTGCACGAACCCGAGATCTGGCGGCTGATCAATCTGACCGAGGACACGCACCCGATCCACGTGCACCTCGACAGCTTTCAGGTGCTGGGTCGGCACGCTGCGGTCGTGGAGCTAGCCGAAGGCGGGATCACCGCGACCGGCACGAGCGCGACCGTTCACGTCGGAGAGCGCACTGACGACGGCATCCCGCACGCGCTCGACGACAACGAGCTCGGCCTCAAGGACACCGTCCGCGTGAACGCGAATGAGGTCGTCGAGATCGCGGTGCGCTTCTCCAGCTATGCCGGCCGGTACATGTATCACTGCCACATCCTCGAACATGAGGACCGCGACATGATGCGTCCATTCGTGATCGTGCCTGCGGAGCTGATGCCCTTTATGGACATGAACATGGCCGCCGGCCACGGGGAGATGTGAAGACCACTCCATCCTCCGAGCAGCGCGTCGCGGTGATCACCGCACTGGCGGCCAATGTGGCCGTCGCGATCGCCAAGTTCGCCGCGGCCGCGGTCACGGGCTCGTCCGCGCTGATCGCGGAGTCGCTTCACTCGCTGGCCGACTCAGTGAATGAGGTCCTCCTCCTCGTCGGCGCCCGCCGATCCAGGCGGCCGGCCGACCTACGGCATCCCTTCGGATACGCGCGCTACCGCTACGTGTACGCCTTCGTGGTGTCGCTGACCGTCTTCTGGGTCGGCGGGGTTCTCGCCCTGATCCAGGGCGTCAGCCGCTTCTCCGGTCACGATTCGCTCGGCGATCCACGTTGGGCGTACGCGGTCCTGGGCATTGCGGCCGGCTTCGAAGGGTGGTCCCTCCGCACGACGCTGCGCACGGTCGGACCGGCGAAGGGCGCCCTCACCTGGTGGCGGCTCGTTCAGGTCACAAAGGCGCCCGAGATCATCGTCGTCCTCCTCGAGGATCTCGGCGCGCTCGTCGGAATCGGCATCGCGCTGATCGGGGTCACCCTGACGGCGCTGACCGGGCAGCGCGAGTGGGACGCGATCGCGGCGATCGCCATCGGTCTTCTGCTCATGTCGATCGGGCTGGTGGTCAATCGCGAGACTCAGAGCCTGCTCATCGGGGAGTCAGCGGCCGTCGAGGTTGTCGACGCGATCCGTCAGGCCATCGCGAGCACCGAGGGTGTCGAGGCGGTGGTCGACCTTCGCACGATCCACGTTGGGCCGGATGATCT
>VBEY01000001.1 GCA_005889295.1 Chloroflexota bacterium
CTTCGTCGCGGGGATGGAGCAGGTGACCCTGGGTACCGACGAGCGTCCGCTTGGCGCATGGTTCGGCCGCTTTTCGCCCCCGACGGTGCGGATGATCCCGCTCATCGAGGACCGCGAGCATCTCCTCGCGGCCGACGACCTGGTGCGCGAGTACCTCCGTGGGAAAGAGCTCGAGCACATGCGCGTGTTCATCGCGCGCTCCGATCCGGCCCTCAACTACGGGTACCTCTCCGCCGTGCTGCTCGCGCTCGTCGCGCTGGAACGCCTCGACGCGCTCGAGCAAGAGGCCGGCGTTGCCATCCATTCGGTGATCGGGGTCGGCAGCGTTCCCTTCCGCGGCGGGCTCGCGCCGCGCACCGTCGATCGCGTCCTCGCGACCTACCCGAGCGTGCAGACCTTCACGATCCAGTCCGCGTTCAAGTACGACCATCCGCCGGACGCGGTGCGCGATGGGATCGCGAAGCTTCTCACGCACGATCGTCAGTCCCCGCTCGCGATCGACGAAGGCCGCGCGACCCGGTTGCTCGACGGCCTCGTCGCTCGCTATCAGGCCGAGGTGCAGGAGCTCGCGCCGCTCGTCAACTCGGTCGCGCGCGCCGTGCCGCGCCGCCGGCTACGGAAGCTCCACGTCGGTCTCTTCGGCTACAACCGCGCCAGCGCCGGCGTCAGCCTGCCGCGCGCGATCCCATTCTGCGCAAGCCTCTACTCGCTCGGGTTGCCGCCCGAGGTGATCGGGCTCGCCGCGCTCACCGACGCGGACTGGTCGTGGCTGCGTGCGACGGTCCCCTCGCTCGAGAGCGAGCTCGCCGACGCGATGCGCTATCTCGACCGCGATGGCATCGCGTGGCTGCCGCCGCTGGTGCGCGAAAGCATCGAGCGCGCGCGATCGCTGGTCGATGTTCGCGACACCGACACCGAGCACCGCGAGATCACCCGCGAAGTGCGGCGCGTCGCGGCATCGAGCGGCGCCCCGATGACCGAGCTGATCGTCCGCGCCGCCGCGCTCCGCCACTTTCTCGGATAGCGGAAGGCTCGTTTTTCCCAATGCGCAAGGGGCACTACGAATGGCGACTCCACGCGCGACGCGCAAGCCCGAAACTTCGTTAGACGGGTGGAGGTGTCGTGATGCAGAAGATCCTCGCAGTAGCGCTGGTCTCGCTCGCGCTTGCCCTCGCCGTCAACTTCGGTCTCGCCAGCGCGCATCCGTTCGCGGATCCGACACCGCCCGCGAACCCGACGCCGCGCGCCAACAACAGCGCGCCTGCCACGACTGAAACAGACGTCGAGCAGGAAGGCGAGCACCAGGACGGCAACACGGACGAATCCGATATGAACGACGCGGGCGACAAGGGCGAGACCGAGGACGCCGCCGGCAATACCACGACGACAACGACTACCGGCGAAGGCCAGCAGGGCGAGCAGGACCGCGATACCGAGCAGGACGGCGAGTTCGAAGGGGACGACTAGGTCTGGGCGTGTAGGCTCCCTCTTCTCGCGGCGTGGGAGTCACGGGAAGGTGAGCGATGACCTACCGTCGGCAGTTGCAATCGCTGGTGCTCGCAGTGGTCTGGACGTTTGCGTGCGGTGGATCAACGTCGAGCAGCGGGAGTGCCGCACCCAGCGCTGAGCCGACGCCGCAGGGGACCGTGACTCAGACCGACACGGGTTGCACTCTTACCGGCGTCGCGGGCCCGATGAAGCCTGGATACGTCAGCTTGAACGCGGTCAACCAGACCAGCGCGCTCGCCGGATTCGACATGTGGCGGATCACAGAACCAAACACCTATCAGGATCTGGTGGCGTACGTCGCCAAGGAGAAGGATCTGGCGGCTGCCGGCCAAGGAGGTCTCGGCCATCCGTCGTTCGTGAGCGATCTCATCAGCGCCCAGGTCCTGCCGTCAAAGACGGGCACGCTGTACGGCTCGGTCCGCCAGGGCACCTACGCGATCGTCTGCCTCGGGCCGACGGGCGCCGGCACACGGCCGCTCGCCCTGGTCGGCCCGATCCAAGTCCAGTGACGCGTGCCGCAGTCGTTCGCTGGTCCTCGACTAAGGCGTGACGACGAAACGCGAGCTGTCGCTCCGGCCGAAGACCTCCGGGAAGTACGTTTCCTCGGCGTGCGCCGGCGCCACGAAGAAGTCTCCAGGCGCCGTCGCGCGCGCGTAGTAGACGTACTCGTAGATGCCTTTCGATAGCCAGGTCGCTCCAAGGACCGCGCGGTCGTCCCGTAGATCGACCTGGTGCCACGGGCTGTAGTACCAGCGGTACCACGGCGCGAAGTACGCGTCGCCGCCGAATTGTTTCTGCGCGGCCTGTGCGAGCTCGTTGTCGAGCTGTGCCTTGAGTGCGGGGTCGACGTTCTTGAGTCGCGCGTCGACCGGCTCGAGTCCGGCCGGGAGTGGATCCTCGACCACGACGTAGCTGTGATCGCTCTGCACCACGACGGTCACCGTGACGCGCACGGTGTCGCCGACTTTCGCGGACATGATCGGCTTCGTGGGCGCGTCGAGCAGCGTGTACTGGTGCGATACCGCGAACCCGCGGTTGAGCGCGTCGATGCCCTTCGCCGGCGTCAGATAACGGAGATCGAGGGTGTAATAGAGGCGGCCCGGCTTCTGATAGTCGCGGGTGAACGCGAGGATGCTTGTCGCACCGGGCTTGAAAGTCGAGAGCGGGACCGACTTGGACGCGGTCGTCGGCGTCGTGTTCGGCTTCACGAGTCCCGAAAGCACGTCCTTGGCGTCGAGCTGCACGGCGTAGCTGTAGTCGCCGGCGAGCTCTCCGGTCGAAACGGAATAGCTGGAGAGTGCGAGGACGCCCATCGCGCGATCGATGGAGCTGTGCCAGCCGTTCGCACCGCGGCCGATCACCAGCCAGCGCACCGTCTGCGGGACGAGCGCGTGCTCTTGGCGGATGCGCGCGATCGCGAGCGTCGCGAGGGCGGTCGTTGCCGTGCTCGAGAGGAGCAGGCCGCGCTTGTCCGCGGCGTCCTCCCAGTGATTGCCGTTCGCGCTCGGGATCGTCGCCCCGGCGAGGTCGTTGAAGAGTGCGCCTAACTGAGGATCGGTGCTGTTCGCGCCGATCTCGCTCAGCGCTAGCAGCAGGTACGCGCGTCCCCAGTTGCCGAGCTGCGCGCGTTGCTGCTCGAAGAGCGCGCGCGCCGGGACCGCGGCCGCGTCGCGGCCGCCCGCGGCGGCCAGCGCGTAGAGGAGGAATGCCTTCTGGTTGATGTCCGCCGGGTGCGCGATGTCAGTCGAGCGGTTCACATAGCTGACGACGTATCCGGTCGAGCCTCGGAGGACGCCGGAGTCGATGGCGATCCCGTCGCGCTGCGCCTCGCCAAGTGCGACGAGCGCCCAGCCGGTCACGTTCGGGTCGGTCTGGCACAAGGGGTGATCGCACCACGGCCAACCGCCGTCGGAGCGTTGCCGCCCGATGAGTCCTGCGACATCGCTCGCGATTTGCCCATCCCGACTGTTCGATACGCCCGCGCTCTTCTCCGCGCGGCGCACGGCGAGCGTCGCGATGAGCCGGCTTGCCACGTACTCGGCGCCCTCGTAGGTCGTCGGCTTGAGCCACCGGAGCTCGTCCGCCATCGCCCCAGTGAGCGCGGACTGCACCGAGACGGAGAGCGAGCCGTGTTTGGTGTCGGCGAAGTTCGGTAGATACACCGCCTCGAGCTGGCTGTCCCGCGTGACGATGCCGCCCGTGGCCGTGGTCTCGGGTGTCATGTCGATCGAGATCGGCAGCGTCTGCTCGATCGCGTCGCGTAGGTCCCCGGGCCCGGTCGCGGTGAAAGTGAGCTTCGCGGTCCCCTCGGTCTCGACCTTCGCAGGCCAGCCGACGAGGACCGATTCGCTCGGGTGGATCGTCACGCTGCGCGCGAGGTCGCCGGTCACGGTCACGCCTTCGGCCTTGAGCGTCACGTTCACGGCCGCGTCGGTCTTCGTCGCGTTGCGCACGAGCGCGCGGAGCTCGACCGCGTCGCCCACGCGCAGCGCGCGTGGCAGTGCGGGCCGCAGGAGGAGCGGCTGTGTCGAGAGAAGCTCGTTCGTGCCTTCGCCGACCATCGTGTTGCCGCTGATGGCCCGCGCCTGCATGCGCCAGGTCGTCAGGTTGTCGGGCATCTTCACATCGACGGATGCGGTGCCGTCGGCCTTCGTGACGACCTGCGCACTCCAGTACGCCGTGTTGCGGAAGTCCTGGCGCACCTGTTGACCGACGAGGCCGCTGCCGCCCTTGCCCTGCCTGGGCGCCTCGGCGATGACGTCGTTCCAGCGATCGATCGACACAGCCATAGACGAGCCGGTCGTCACGCCCAAGCCGCGCTCGAACCAGAACGCCCGCAGGCCATCGGGTCCGCGCTCGTCCTGCAGCGACAGCACGGCCTTGTCGACGACCGCGACGGAGACCTCCGACCGCACGCCCGTGCCGGCTTTGTCGGTGACCTTGATGTCGTAATGGACCATGTCGCCCGGCTTCGCCTGGTCGCGATCGGGTCGCACGCTGACGTTGAGCACACGCGTCGCGGTGGAGACCGGCAGCTCGACGTAACCGACCTTGTAGCGCGGAATGGGATCGGCCGACGTCGGCGGCCAGTACATGACGACCGAGACGAAGATGTCCGGCACCGACGGATCGGTGATCGGGATGCGCAGGCGCTCGCTGTTCGTCGCCAGCTTGCGGACCTCGCGCGTCTTGATCTTGCCGCGCTCGATTGTGATGAGGGCCTGCGCGCCAGGGAATGGCGCAGGGACGAGCACGTCGGCGGTGTCGCCGACCTCGTAGCGCTCTTTGTCCGCGACGAGCTTGACCGCATCGTCGTTGGTGACCTGCCAGAACGCTCGCGTGGTGCCCCAGACCCAGAGGAACGTGGCGGAGCGCGAGGTTCGGCCCCTCGCGTCGGTCGCTTCCGCGACCAGGCGGAGCGTGCCCGACTTCGTCGGCTTGTAGAACACGGCGCCTTCGCCCTTCGCGTTCGTGCGAGCGGACAGCGTTGTCACGAGCGTGTCCTTCACGTCGCTGCGGTAGCGCCGTCCGCCACCCGGGAGCAGCTCCTTTGTCGTGATCCACTGACGGTCGAACACGCGGACGGTGACCGCGCGATCGGGGAGCAACTTCCCGTCGGTGTCGACGGTGACAAGGTCGATGCGTGCGTTCGCGCCTTCGTTCGCGACGTATTGCGCCGGGTGGATGCCCGCGTAGAGCGCGGCCGGATGCACCGTGACCGCGGTGCTGCCCGCAACGGCCTGGCCATTCTGGTCTTGCACCGTTGCCGAGAGCGTGAACTGCTGCGCGCCTTCGGACGTCGCGAGCGCCGCGGGGATGCCGAAGGCCGCGACGCCGCTCTGATCGGTCTTCGCTGTGCCCTTCGCGCGGAGCGCATCGCGGGAGACGAACGGCTTGGCGTAGTCGAAATCGTTGAATGAGTAGTACTCATACCCCGGAACCCGCAGGATGTACGGATCCGCGAGCACCGACCACTCGAGGCCAGCGCCGCCGACGCCGCCGCCGAAGAAGAAGCTCGCCGTCGCCTTCGCGTCGATCGTGTCGCCATCGACGTACGAGGCCTTCGCCGCCGCGACGCTGACCTGGAACTCGGGTTTGCGGAATTCCGCCACGAGGAAGCTGTTCCCGGTGACGGCCCACTGCTGGCCGCGCGTGTACAGGATGCTCACCGTGTAGTTGCCGGTCGGTGCATCGCTCGGAAGCGCGAAGCTCCCCGCGAACGAACCGAACTCGTTCGGGTGCGCGGTGTCCTGGCGCACCTGCTGCCCGCGCGCGTTGGTGATCGTGATCGTGAAGCTCGCGTCCGCGGGCGGGAGGCTGTACGAGGCGTCGTCGTCGGCGCGGACGACGCCTTTCCACTCGACGGTTTCGCCGGGTCGGTAGATCGGGCGATCCGTGTAGAGGTGACCGACCCACTCGCGCGAGTAGTAGTCGCCCGGGATCGCGAACTGGTACGCGTTCATGCTCGGCCAGCGCGTGCTCGTCACCGCGTTCCGGCCCCCGGCGTCGATCCACAGGACGTACGAGCGGTCGGTGTACTGGCCGACGAGTGGCAGCGGGACCTTGAAGGAGGCGAGGCCGTTCGCGTCCGTGCGCAGCTCGGTGGGTTCGAGGCCCGGGCCGCTGCCGCGAACATTGACGCCCTGGAGTGGCGCGCCGGTGTCGTGGTCGAGCGCCCACGCGAGGAGCTCGTCATTCGAAATCTTCGTCACGAGGACCGTGTCGACGACCGCGAAGGCGAAGTACGACCCGTACCCTCCGGTCGTGCCGAGGTAGTAGTACCCCTTTGCCAGCGGGCGCTTCGCGATGCCCGAGAGCGAGGTCGACCCAAGGATGACCTCGTCCTTGCCGCCGCGGACCGTTTCGGTCCAGGTCCGGAGCGCGGGCAACGACGGCTTGAACTGCTGAATCGCGCCGGGGTCGTGCATCACGCGCCGCCCCTCGTCGGCAGTCAGTGGCCAGAGCGTGAACTCGACCGCGGGCATGTTCGTCGTCTGGAAATAGAGGATCGGTTCGGCTGTCGACGAGTACACGGCGGCCGCGCTGTATCCGGGTAGCGCGAGCGAGACCGAGGGCGTTGGCGCGCCGGTCGTGAACGTGAACTGGTATCCGCCCATCGCTTGGCCGTAGCGGTCGGTCGCGCCAGGACGGAGCGTCACGGTGTACTCCGTCGAAGACTTGAGTCCGACGCTGATGGTGATGCCCTGCTCGCCGGGATACACATTGCCCTCGAGGTCCGCGGCGCTGAATCCGGAGACGCTCACCTTGTCCTCGAGAGTGGTCGGGTCCATCGGCGTCGCGAAGTTGATCCGCACGCCGTAGCGCGGCGCGTTCTTGTCGCCGTCGACGGGCGACGTGTTCGCGACCGACGGCTTCCCGATGGTGGTGAACGTCGATGTGCGCGGATTCGCGCTCACGCCGCCGTGGGCACCCTTCAGACCCTTGTCCATGGCGACCGTGTAGCGCGTCTGCACGCCGAGCCGCTCGCTCGGATTCCACGAAAGGACCGTGCGGGAGTCGTTCCACTTGAGGGTGCCGGGCGGGACCGCGCCGTTGGCGGCGTTCTGGATGCTGAACCCTGCTTGCGCCGCCGGGTCCATCGGCTGGTTGAACGTGACGTCGACCTGCTGCCACGGGCCGCAGTAGATCCAGTTCGCGTCGGGCTGGATCGAGTCGACGCCGGGCATGATCGTCGTGAAGGTCGAGCTCCAGTCCTGCTGGAGCACGCCATCGGCGGCTGAAGTCAGGCCCTTCGCCACTTTCAGGTGGTAGGTCGTCGCAGGCGCGAGGTCCGACGGAAGGAAGCGGTAGATCGAGGTGTTGAGCCACTCCCCGGTGCCGTGGAGCGCGGGCTCGAAGGTCACGACGGGGTCGGCGCGCTGCGCGGAGAGCGTGGTGAGCGGCGCGACGGAGCGGCTGAACTGGACGAAGAGCTGCGCTGCGAGCGGCACCTCGGTGTCGCCATCACCGGGGATCACCTGCTGGATCGTGAGCTGGCCGGTGACCGTGAACTTCTTGGTGATCGCGCTCGGCAGGCCCGCGTCGGGGCGCGCCGGCACGTTCACGGTGTACGTCGATCCGCGCACAAAGCCGGGGAAGTCGGGCTGGAAGAGCGCGGTGCGCACGCCCAACCATGCGTAGGTGCCCTTTGTCTCCGGGAACACCTGGAAGAGCTGGTCGGGCGCGCGCTCCTCCGGCGTCTTCGCGAAGGTGACGGTGACAGGCCCGAGGCGCGCGACGTCGTTGCCCTGGGGAAGGATCGCGAACGCAGGCGGCTCCGCGACCGAAGCGCTCGGCGCCTGGCCGACGGTTTGGACGAGCCCCGCGACCAATCCAAGGATCAGCACCGTGGCGATCGCGGGCCGGAAGGTCCGAAGCCAGATCAGCAGCGTCGCAGCGTTCATCTTTTCACCTCGAATGCCGATGTGACCGTCGCGAGTGAGCCGTCCGCCAGATGCGCGCTCGCTCGGAGCGTGTGCGTGCCGAGCTCGAGCGGCCATTCCAACCAGGGATCGGAGCCGGGCGCGTCGCCGATGACGAGACCGTCGACGGCGAACGTAACGCGCTCGATGCCGCGCGCCGCCACGGCGCGTAGCACGACCAGGTGCGACGAGAGCTCGGGCGCAAAGTAAATCTTTGTTCCGGCGACCGGCGCGACGATGCGGAGCGCATCGCGCGCCGCGCTCGCGCCGTCGGACCGCAGGGTGAGTCCCGCCGCGCGTGCCCAGTCGCGCGCCTCGATGGGCGGGTCGATCGCGATGCGCCCGTCGACATCTCTGACGTAGTAGCGCTCGCTTTCGGTCGGCGCGGTGCCCGCCGCGAAGATCTCCCGCGTCGGTGACGCGCAGTCCGGTCCCGGTAGAAGACCGGTCGGAGCGCAGATGGTGGCGTCGACGATGCCGGCGGGTCGGACGAACGGATCCATCGGACGCGAGAGCGATGCGGCCATCATCGCGTCGCGCCAGATTGGCCCCGCGCCCTCGACGCCGGCAAGGCCGAGCATCGGCGCGCCGTTAGCGTTGCCGACCCACACGCCGATCGCGATGTTCGGCGTGAAGCCGATCGTCCACGTGTCGCGGAAGCCCGTGCTCGTGCCCGTCTTCACGGCGGCGGGGAACGGGACCTCGAACGGCGTCACGCCGCCGAATCCAGGAATGCGCGCGTCCGGATCGCTCAGGATGTCCGTCACCAGGTACGCGTGTTCCGCGCTGAGAACGCGCCGCGGAGCAGCTGGCGCGCGGTCGAAGAGGATGCGCCCCGACGTGTCGCGCACCCGCGCGATCGCGAACGGCTCGGCGAGCATGCCGCCAGCGCCGAACGCGGCGAACGCGTTCGTCAGGTCCATGAGACGCACCTCGCCGCTCCCGAGGGTGAGCGCAAGGCCATAGCTCTCGACGCTGTTCAGCGTCGTGAGCCCGAAGCGGTGGCTTATCTCGAGCATCGCGTCGAGACCGATCGCGTCGAGCGTGCGCACGGCCGGCACGTTGAGCGACGAGGCGAGCGCGACCCGGAGCGGGACGACGCCGTGGAAGGAACGATCGAAGTTCGCCGGTGTATAGGGCCCCTCATCGGTCGCGAACGTGGACGGAACGTCGAGGAGCGGGGTCGCCGCGGTGTAACCGTGTTCGAACGCCGCCGCGTAGAGGAGTGGCTTGAGCGCG
Source organism: Chloroflexota bacterium (assembly GCA_005889295.1). GTDB lineage: Bacteria > Chloroflexota > Limnocylindria > P2-11E > P2-11E > 3-1-20CM-2-70-9. The sequence goes on from VBEY01000001.1 coordinate 9,171, forward strand.
GAACCGGGCTGGCGCGGCGTTCGGACCATATCGATCTCGCCGCCGTGGGTCGGATCCCCATCGGTCGCGCTCCCGACCCACGCGAGGATGCGACCGGTGCGCGGCTCGATCGCGACGAGCGCCGCGTCGGTCGCGTTCCGATCGCGTAGCGGCTCGAGTCTGAGTCCCACCAGGCGCTCCGCCTCCGACTGCAGACCCGCGTCGAGCGTCGTCTCGATGACCAGTCCGTCGCGGCCGGCGAGGTCCGGCCGCAGTCGGGCGAGCTCGGCGCGCGCGAACGCCACGAATTGGTGCGCGATCGGGGGGAGCGAGTCCGGGAGGATGTCGACGCGCTCGGCCGCGGCAGCGTCGGCCTGGACCTTCGTGATCCACCCGTCTTCGACCATGCGCGCGAGCACGTAGCTCTGGCGCGCGTGTGCGGCAGCATCGATCACGGAGTCGTACTCGGATGGACGCTGCGGAAGGCCGGCGAGGTAGGCGGCGTGCGCGAGATCGAGGTTCGCGGCGCCGATCCCGAAATAGACGCGCGCCGCGGCCTCGACCCCGTACGCGCCGCGGCCGTAATAGACGTCGTTCAGGTAGAGCTGGAGGATCTCGGCCTTCGAGCGATTGGCCTCGAGCTGCAGCGCGATGAGCGCCTCGTGCGCCTTTCGCAGGGCGAGCGGCGACGCGTCGTCCGTTAGGTACAGCCGCCGCGCGAGCTGCTGTGTGATGGTCGAAGCGCCGGACGGGGCTGACGAGTTCGCCAGAGCGCGGGCGACGGCGATCGGATCGACGCCGACGTGTTGCAGGAAGCGGCGGTCCTCGGCCGAGATCGTCGCCTGCAGCATGCGCGGGGCGACGCGATCGATGGTCGTCGGGATCCGGAGGCCGGCGCTGGCGTCCCGCTCGAGCACGTTCCCGTGCACGTCGAGGACGACCGTCCCCGGGACCGCGCCGCGCGACTCCGGCGCGTCCAGCGGCGCGAAGCGCGCGTAGGCCGTCAACGACAGCGACACGAAGCCGACGACGATCACCAGAACACGTGCGGAACCGCGCATTGGCGAGAAGCATGGATGACGGGTGGTAACCCGTCGTCAGATTGCGCGGTTGGAAGTACTACGTGGTAGCTAGGAGTTCGTCTGGGCTGCTTTGTAAAGGGCAGGCAACGACCAACCCTCAAGCAATCTGAATCCTCGGCGCAATACTCGAAACGAGTGGGCCCAACGAGCTTCGCCAGACTCGGATATGCGCTGCTGCTCCGCGCGCTTGTGGCGGTGGGCGGTGCGATCGCGGCCTACGGCGCGACTGGGATGTTCACGACGGCTGGAATCACGGCTCCGAACGCCATCGTGCTGGCTGGATTGGCCGCATCTGGCGCAGCGGCGCTCGCGCTCTGGAAATCGGAGCGAACGCTCACCGGTATCTGGCCCGCGTTGCTCGTCGCTGCAGTGCCGTTCTCTCTCTACGCGATTGGGTCGTTGGACCGCGACGAGTGTCCGCAGCCGCACGCGCCGCTCACCCAGCTGTACACGTGCGCGCCCGTCGGCACGCATGCCATCGCCGTCATCGCTCCCGCGGTAACGCTGATCGGTCTCGCGACGCTCGTGCTCGACATGCGGACCGTTACCCGCGGACGAGGCGGTCTGCCGCTAGAAAGCTGATCGGGTGGCGGGTTTCGCCATCGATGACCAGGTCCGCGAGGATCTCGCCGATGACGCTCGAGAACTTGAAGCCGTGTCCCGAGCATGCCGATGCGACGAGAACGTTCGGATCCGCCGCCAAGCGGTCGATGATGAAGTGCGCGTCCGGCGTATTCGTATACATGCAGACCCTCGCGTCGCGTCGCTCGCCGTTCGCGAGTGGCATGCGCCGTCGCAGCCACCTGCGCACCCGCTCCTCGTCGCCTGCGGAGACGGTGCGATCGATGGTGTCGGGGTCCGCCTTGTCGCCGAAGTGCAGACCCGCGACCTTCACACCCTGCCCGTCGATATACGGGAAGCCGTAGAAGATACGGTCGGTGTCGTCGACGATGTAGATCGGCAGCCGCGCGAACGCCTCGCGCTGGGCGGTCGGCTCGAACCAGAGGAGCACGTTGCGCTCGACGGAGAGCTCCGACGCGAGCGATGGTGCCAGCTGCGACTCCCACGCGCCCGCGGCGATGACGAGCTGCTTAGCTTCGAATGCCCCGGTCGCGGTGGTGACACGCACCCCCTCACGCGTGGACGTCCAGCCCGCGATCGGTTGCTCGA
>VBEY01000002.1 GCA_005889295.1 Chloroflexota bacterium
AAAAGCTCCACGCCGGCCTGTGCACCGGCACGACCGCGGGCGCGATCAACGCTGCCGAGTACCTGCTCCCGTCAGGGTACGAGCCAGGCACCGATCCGCCGTTGACCGGGCGGGCGCTGATCGTCGCAGCCGCGGTGCTCGCCACGTTTGTCATCGTCGGGCTCGAGCGCCTCCGCACATCGCGACAGCACTAGTTATTCCACGGCCCCGCGTACCATCGCCACGATGCCGAAGAAAAGCCGCGATCGCGCGGAATGGGAACGAACGAAATACGCCGAAGCGACCAAGCGCGTCCCCGTGCGCGCGAAATTCGAGACGACGTACGGCGCGCCGCTGCCTCCGATCTTCGATCCAAACGGCACCGACCCCGGGCTTCCCGGAGAGCCGCCGTTCACCCGGGGCATCCAGCCGACGATGTACCGCGGACGACTCTGGACCATGCGCCAGTACGCCGGTTTCGGAACCGCCGAAGAGTCAAACGCGCGGTACCGCTACCTCCTCGAGCACGGCCAGACCGGGCTCTCCGTCGCGTTCGATCTCCCCACGCAGATGGGCTACGACGCCGACGATCCGCGCGTGGCCGGCGAGGTGGGGAAGGTCGGAGTCTCGATCAGCTCGTTCGACGACTTCGCGCGTCTCTTCGAAGGCATTCCCATCGGCCAGGTGACGACTTCGATGACCATCAACGCCACGGCCGCGATCCTCCTCGCAATGTATGTCGCGATCGCGAAACGGCAGGGCGTCGCCGACGACCGTGTCGGCGGCACGACGCAGAACGACATCCTGAAGGAGTACATCGCCCGCGGGACGTATATCTTCCCGCCGCGACCCTCCATGCGGCTCGCGACCGATCTCATCGCGTACTGCTCGGAGCGGCACCCGCGATGGAACCCGATCTCGATCAGCGGCTATCACATCCGCGAGGCCGGAGCGGACGCGGTGCAGGAGCTCGCGTTCACGTTCGCGGACGCCATTGCGTATGTCGACGCCGCGCTCGAGCGAGGGCTCGATGTCGATCGGTTCGCGCCGCAGCTGTCCTTCTTCTTTGCCGCGCACTCGACGCTCCTGGAGGAGGTCGCGAAGTTCCGCGCCGCGCGGCGGGTCTGGGCATCCATCATGCGCGACCGCTACGGGGCGAAGGCACCGGCTTCGCTCGCGCTGCGGTTCCACACGCAGACGATGGGGTCGACGCTCACCGCGCAGCAGCCGCAGAACAACATCGTCCGCACCGCGATCGAGGCGCTTGCCGCGGTGCTCGGGGGAACGCAGTCGCTTCACACGAACGCGTACGACGAGGCGCTCGGGCTTCCTACCGAGGACTCTGTGCGCATCGCTCTACGGACGCAGCAGATCATCGCCGAGGAATCCGGCGTGGCCGAGACCATCGACCCGCTCGGCGGCGCGCACGCGATCGAGGCTCTGACTAGCGATATCGAGCGACGGACGCTCGCCGAGATCGAGAAGATCGACGGTCAGGGCGGGGCGCTCGCAGGCATCGAGACGGGCTACCAGCAGCGCGCGATCGAGGATTCGGCCTACAAGCAGCAGCGGGCGGTCGAGAGCAAGGAGAAGGTCATCGTCGGCGTGAACGCATATCGCGCCCAGGGTGGCGAGGCCGAGGTCCCGATCACGCGGGTCGATCCGGCCGTGGTCGAGCGGCAGCGCAGCCGTCTCGCCGCGCTACGCGCGCGCCGCGACTCTGGGCGTGCACAGAAGGCCCGCGCGGATCTCGTCGCCGGCGCGCGCGGCACGGCCAACCTGGTCCCGCTGATCCTCGCGGCGGTCGAGGCCGATGTCACGCTCGGCGAAATTTGCGCCGATCTGCGTGAGGTGTTTGGTACGTACGTCCCGCCACGCCTGTGAGGTTCGGTCCGTTGCATCACGTCGCGATCGCCGTTCCTCGCATCGAGGACGCGCTCCCGTTCTTTCGCGACACTCTCGGCTTTTTCGCCGAGCCGATTCGCGAGCTTCCCGACCAGCACGTTCGGATGGTGTTCCTCGGCGAGGCGCGGCAGCGGATCGAGCTCATCGAGCCGATCGACGTCGAGTCAGGAGTCGCGAAGTTCGTCGCCGAGCACCCAAAGCCAACGCTCCATCACGTGTGCTACGTCGTGGACGACCTCGCGGGCGCGCTCGTTCGCCTCGAGCGCGAGGGCGTCGAGCTCGTGGACCGCGCGCCGCGGCGAGGGGCTGAGGGCATGGTCGCGTTCCTCCACCCGCGAGCGTCCGGCGGGGTGCTCATCGAGCTCGTCGACCGCGCGAGCCTTCGTGATTCCATACCATGACCGAGGTGCAGCGACGCGCGCGGATCGCCCTCACGATCGGGAAGGCGACCTCGGCGCGCGCGCTTGCGGCCCGCGCGAACTATGTCGCCGCGCTGGAACGCGCGCGGGCCGAGGTGGTCGTCGTGGAGCCCGGTCAGCCCATTCCGGCGGACGTCGATGGTCTCTGCCTCTCCGGCGGCCCGGACATCGCTCCGGCCCGTTACGGCGAACCGGACCCGAAGCATCTCGCCACGGAACCCGACCTCGAACGGGACGAACTGGAGTTCGGAGCGATCGCGGCCGCGCTGCGCCGGGACATACCGGTGCTCGGCATTTGCCGCGGCTTCCAGCTCGTCAACGTGGCCCTGGGCGGCACGCTCGTGCTTCACGTCGACCATCACGAGCCCGAGGATCCCGATTCGGTGCGGCTCCATCCCGATGTCAATATCGACCCACGTTCAAAGCTCGCGGCGGCCTCTCGAGGTAGAACGCTGTCCGTCAATTCCCGGCACCATCAAGCCGTGACCTCGAAGGAGCTCGCTCCGTCGTTGCGCGCGACCGCGTCGGTCGGTGATCTCGTCGAGGCGTTCGAGTCGGACGGGCATCGGTGGGTCGTGGGCGTGCAGTGGCACCCTGAGCGGATCGGAAAAGATCAGGGCATGTCTCCCGAGGTTGAGGGCGTGTTCGACGCCTTTGTGCAGGAGGCCGCGCGCACCACGACGGCCTCACGGTGACCGTCTCGACCGGGACGGGAGCCCCGGTCGACCAGACGCGCGTCGCGCTCGGGCAACCCCTCCGCATCGCCCTGCTCCACGGTCGCGGTGACGGATCGCGGCGCACGGTCGCGCATCTCGCCCTGGCTTCGGCCGCCGAGATCGTGGCGAGCGTCCGCGCGTCGGATTCCCGGCACTTCGTCGCTGCCGCGCAGGCCCTCCGCGAAGCCCGACCCGAAGTCGTCGTCGTGCACGCCGACGCCAAGGACGAGGCGCCTCTCGCCGAGCTCCTTGAAGCACTCCGTCTCGGATGTGCCGCTCAGCAGCCTGCGCCGCGCATCCTCGCGCTGGTCGAAACGCGGCTGGGCGAGGCGCTTCGGCGGCGTGCCTATCCGTTCGAGTTCGAGCGGTTCGCGGACGCTCCCGCGTTGGTGGGCACGCTTCGCGCGCTCCGCCGCGCGGGCTCGGACGATGTCGTGCTGCGTGACGCCCTCATCGAGGACGGCGCGAGGTCTCTCGCCGCGACGACGGCCACGACCGCCCTCGCCGTCGACGTCTCGGACCGATCGACCTCGCTCGTGCTCGCTCATCCCGACGGTCAGATCGAAGCCGCGCACCTCGTCCCGCTCGGCGTCGGCGACGGAGCGGACCACATCGTTGCGCGCGCGGGTCTCGACAATGTGCGGCGCTGGCTGCCGTGGCCGATCGACGCTCCCGCTCTGCTCGAGCGGGTCTGGAGTCGCGTGCGCTGGCCGGCAGCACCCTCGCTCACCGAGGCCGCGATCCTCTTCGAGATGGCCCTCGCCCGTGAGGCGATCGCGCACGCACTCCGTGACGCGGCCGAGGCGGGGCTCGATGTCGGCGCGATGCGTTCCGCGCCGGCGATCCTCATCACCGGCCGCGCCGCATCGTTCCCGCGCGGGTCGCAGAGTCTCCTCGTCGTCGCTGACGGCCTCGAGCCGACGGGGGTCTCGACGGTTTTCCGCGAGCCGGACGAGGGACGAGCGGAGCGGATCGCGATGATCGTTTCCGTCACCCTGAAACGCGCCGCGAAGGTCCGTTTCATGCGGGCCGCGGGCCGGAGCGAGGCGAGGGTCGTCCCCGGGTCGTTCGGTTTCGTGGCCATCGCTGGCGACGTGGACGTTGCCGTGAACGGGCCCGGCGTGCGCGGTCACGGCCGCTCGGGCGCCCTCGGCGTCCTCATCGATGCGCGAGGCAGACCGCTCTCGCTTCCGGCGCGTGACAGCGAGCGCATCCCCGCCGTTTCCGGGTGGCATGAGGCCGTTGGGGCCACCGCGGCCGCAAGGGGTACGTCGTGACGTGGCGACGCGAGAGCTGGACCGCGGATCATCCGCTGCCGATCGGCGTGACCAAACGAGCGCAGGTCGGCGAGCCGGTCCGTGCCGGCGACATCATTGCCGCCGGCGCGACGGTGACGAGCGCGCTCCGCGTGTCGGGCGCACGGCGTCTCGGTCTCTCCCCTGAGGATCTGGGTCGCGAGTTGCGCGTCCGCGTCGGCACCGACGTGGTCGCGGGCACCGTCCTGGCCCGGACCGGGCGGCGCTTCGCGCGGAGCGTGACCGCCCCCATCGACGGTCGGCTGCTCCATGCAACCGTCGATGGCGACCTTTACATCGCCCCGATCGTCGACCGCTGGGCGGTGCGCGCGACGCTCGACGGCGTCGTAGCGCGGTCGGACGATGCCATCGTGACGATCGAAGGCGAGGCCTGGGGCATTCAGGGGGCCGCGGCGTACGGGCCTGACGCGATCGGCGAGCTCACGTTGGTTGTCGATGGGCCTCTGGCTGAGGTCGCCCCGGCGCGGATCGACGTGCGCTTGGGTGGCCGCATCATCGTCGGCGGCGCGCGGGTGTCGGCCGAGGTCATTACACGCGCGCACGCCTGTGGCATCGCCGGCCTGGTCGCGGGCGGCGCGCCCCCCGCGGGTCTGCGAGTCGTCTACGGCGATACGGTGACGGCGTTCGGATTGCCGACGCGCGAGGAGCGTTCGATGCCCACCGTGCTCTGCCTCATTGGCTTCGCCGCCGTGCCGCTCCCCCTGTCGATCTACGGGCCGCTCGCCGAGATGGCCGGCGCGCGCGCCGCGATACACACGGCGTCGGCGCGATTGTTCGTGTTCGCTACGGCGGATGTCGGAAAACGCGACGCGGCGTCGCCAGAGGACGCGCGGGAGGGCGATCGGCAGCCAAGTCCTTCGCTGGCAGAACGCGATGAGGCGGGCGCTGCCGATAGCGACCTCGAAGCCGTGCAGACCGGCGAAGAGCTCATACCGAGCGCCGACGTCCCCAGCCTGCGCGAGCGCTAGCCTCCGCTCGTGGCACGACGTCGACGGCGCCGCGAAAGGCGCGATGCGTCCGAGCACCGTGGGCCGCAGCCTGAAAAGCGCGAGAAGCGTTCCGAGGACAAGCGACGGGAGACATTCGACGCGGGTCAGCTCTCGCTTCGCAAGCGCCGCACCCTCATCGGCGCCCTCGGATTCATCCCGCTGGGCGGCGCGCTCGGTTGTCTCGAAGGGGTGCAGTTTCTCTGTCAGGTCCCGCAGGAATGGTGGCTCGCGATTTGGGCCGCGCTCTTCGGCTCGTTCCTCGGCATTACGATCCGACTCTTCCTCGAGCGCCGAAAGTTCCGCCGCGGAGTGGCGAGTGGCTGACCAACAGCGCACGGTCGCTTCGCTGGACCTCGTAAGCCATTCGTCTCTGCACACGGAGCGCCTCGGGGAGCGCCTCGGGCGAGCGGCACAACCGAACGACGTGTTCGCGCTCTCCGGCGAGCTCGGGACGGGAAAGACGGTCGTCGCGCGCGGTGTCGCGATTGGCCTCGGCATCGACCCTGCCGACATCTCGAGCCCGACCTTCATCATCATGCGCGAGCACGGCGGCGGCCGGCTGCCCTTCTTTCACATCGACCTCTACCGGCTCGAGGGCGTCGATCTGGCCAACACCGGCTGGGAGGAATGCCTCGATGCCGGCGGCGTGACGGTGATCGAGTGGCCGGACCGCGCGGGTCCGTTGCTCCCGGATGACCGTCTCGAGGTCAAGCTCGAGCACATCGCGGATACCAAGCGCCGCATCGTCGTCGCGGCCACGGGGCCGCGCTCCGCCCAATTCGTCGAAGAGCTGCGCGCCAGTGTTATTAGCGCTTGACACATCGACCGACTGGGCGTCGGTCGCGCTCTTCGACGGTCGTGATGTCCTCGCCGAGGAGACCTGGCACGCGCAGCGGCGCCAAGGCGACGAGCTCTTTCCCGCGATCGAGCGCGCGCTCCTCTCGACGAGGACCGCGCTCTCGTCGGTCGACCGCGTCGCCGTCGCGGTCGGGCCGGGATCCTTCACCGGACTTCGCGTGGCGATCGCTGCGGGCCAGGGGATCGCGCGCGGCAACGGCGCGGCGCTGGTCGGCATATCGACGCTCGACGTGCTCGCGTATCCGCACGCGCCCTCGAAGCAGCGGACGTGCCCGCTTTTGCGCGCCGGGCGCGACCAGTTCTACGCCGCGTTCTACCAGGAGCGGAACCGCAAATGGATGCGCCGCTCGCCTTTCCTCGTGGCGACCCTCGACGAGATATGCCAGAAGATTGGCACGCACACGCTTTTCGTCGGTGAGATTGACGCCGAGATCGAGGCGGCGCTCCGTGACTTGCTCGGGCCGAAAGCGCTCTTCGCGTCGCCCGCCTCGCGGGTGCGTCGCGCCGGCTACCTCGCGGAACTCGGCTGGCGCGAGCTCGAAACGCGCACCCAGGTGAAGATCAGCGAGATCGAGCCACTCTACGTGCGACAGCCTTCGATCCGCGGATCGTTCGAGCAGCCGTTCGCGTCGCCACCGTCGGACGAGCGCGCGCTCGGTCTCCCCAAGCGCTCCTGATAGTTTCAAGAGGATGGTCGCCACATTTCCGATCGTCATCGAGGAGATGACCCTCGACGACGTCGACGGCGTACAGGAAGTGGAGCGCGCGTCGTTCCCGGTCCCGTGGCCGGCGAACGCGTTTCGCCACGAGCTCACGCAGAACAAGAACGCGCGGTACCTCGTCGCCCGCGAGGGTGGGCACATTGTGGGGTACGCGGGACTCTGGCTGATGGTCGACGAAGCGCACATCACCACCTTTGCGGTACACCCCGATCATCGCCGTCGACGGATCGGCGAACGGATGCTCGTGCGCGTCTTCGAGCTCGCCGCGGCGCTGAACGCCGAATGGCTCACCTTGGAAGTTCGCGCCTCCAACCTGGCGGCGCAGAGGCTGTACGAGAAGTACGGCTTCCGCCGCGCGGGCGTGCGCCGCCGCTACTACTCCGACAACAACGAAGATGCTCTGATCATGTGGACCGAGAGACTGCGCGAGCGTCCCGTGCGCGAGCGTCTCGCGAAGCTCAAGGCAGAGCTGGTGGAGACCGATTGAGGATCCTCGCGATCGAGACGTCCTGCGACGAGACCGGCGTCGCGATCGTGGAAGACGGCCGACGGATCCGTTCGAACATCGTCGCGTCCCAGCTCGTCCACCAGGACACCGGCGGGATCGTCCCTGAGGTCGCGGCGCGCGAGCACCTGCGCTCGCTCGACGTCCTCACCGAGAAGGCCCTGCGCGACGCGGGCCGGCAGCTCTCCGAGATCGACGCGGTTGCGGCGACCGTCGGGCCCGGGCTCATCGGCTGTCTGCTGGTCGGCGCGAACTACGCGCGCGGCCTCGCGCTCGCGGCCGGCCTGCCATTCGTCGGCGTGAACCATCTCGAAGGGCACGTCTATGCGAATTGGCTCTACGAGACCGAGGACATTCCGCCGGAGCCAGAGCTCCCCGCGATCGTCCTCGTCGTCAGCGGGGCGCACAGTGACCTCGTGCTCATGGAGGCGCATCGCCGGTTCCGGCCGCTCGGGCGGACGATCGATGACGCAGCGGGTGAGGCGTTCGACAAGGTGGCTCGCCTTCTCCATCTCGGCTTCCCCGGCGGTCCCGTGATCGAGCGGGTGGCGAAAGAGGGCAACGCGAACGCGTTCCCGCTACCGCGCGCCCTGCCCGCGGACCGTTTCGACTTCTCGTTCAGCGGCCTCAAGACCGCGGTGCTCCGCCTCGTGCGCGAGCTCGAGAAGAAAGGGGACGTCCCGGTCGCCGACGTCGCCGCCTCGTTCCAAAAGGCGATCACCGAGATGCTCGCTGAAAAGACAGCGCGCGCCGCGGCCGAGCATGCCGTCGAGACGGTCCTGCTCGGAGGTGGCGTCGCCGCGAACCTCGTGCTCCGCGAAGCGATCGCACGGCGCATCGGGCATCCGCTCCGCGTCCCCCGTCCAGGCCTGTGCACCGACAACGGCGCCATGATCGGCGCGGCCGCCTTCTTCGCCCTACGGCATCGCGGGACCGAAATCCCTGTCGCGGCGCGCAGCGATCTCAAGCTCGCCTGACGTGACCAAGGAAGAGCTCTCCGCCGCGCTCGAGGAGGCGAGGACGCGGGCGAAGATGGACGGATCTGGGAACGACGTGCCGGAGCTGGTGTTGCGCATTCTCACCGCCGCCAGTGGAACCGACGCCGTGCGCGATGCGCTCAACGATGTGAAAGCCGGCCGAGCGCTGCTGCGGTTCACCGACATCGGACGCGCGATCGAGTTCAAGGCGGGTGCGGGTGCGCTGCACGCCGAGACGGCCGACCTCAAAGGACCCGGTCCGAAGGTCGACGCGACGAGCCTGACCTGGCTCGGCCTCTTCGGCGGAACCCTTAAGCCGTGGCTCGCGTTCACGCGCGGGATGGTCATATGCCGCGCGGGCCTCACTGAGCTGCGCTGGATGCAGCAAGTCGCCGAGCGACTGCAAAAGGCGTACGCGGAATGACACCGGATTAGAGTTCTCGTCGATGAGGGACGCCGTGCAGGCCCCGCGGCCCGACGACACCAATGCTCCGGATGAGCAGAAAAAGGTCCACCGCTCCGAGACCAAGACCCGGACGCCGGTCGAGGCGAAGCGCGAAGGCCCGACGCTCGATGTCGTCAAGGGCGACGAGCGCGTCAAGGTCTTCATCCGCTCGGCAAACCAACAGACCGGCGCCATCGGCTACACCGAGCACGGCGAACGTCACGCCAACACGTCGGCCGACGGCGCGCGGTTCATTCTTAAGTCGCTCGGTCACGACGCGCGCCGCTGCGAGATCGCGGCGGTTGCGGCGTACCTGCACGACATGGGCAACGTGGTGACGAGGGAGAAGCACGCGCAAACCGGCGCGCTGCTCGCGAAGGACATCCTGATGGACCTCGGTTTCCCCCTCGAGGAGGTCGCGACGATGATGGGCGCCGTCGCCAATCACGAGGAGGACGAGGGTGGCCTTCCGGTGAGCGCGGTGTCGGCCGCGGTCATCATCGCCGACAAGAGCGACGTGCACCGCAGCCGCGTGCGAAACCCCAAGTCGACGTCGTTCGACATCCACGACCGGGTGAACTACGCGGTCACGGCCTCGGAGATCAAGGTCAGTCGCAAGGAAAAGCTCATCACCCTGGAGCTCGCCGTCGACACCGAGGTGTCGCCGATCATGGAGTACTTCGAGATCTTCCTTCCCCGCATGATGCTGTCGCGGCGGGCGGCCGAGTTCCTCCACTGCAACTTCGCGCTCGTCATCAACAACACACGCCTCTTGTAAGCAGCTCGTCCTGTCGGCTTCGCCTCCATGACTCGCCACGGGCTCAAGCTGGTGGAAGTCGCTCCTCGGGAGTGAATCCCTCGTCGCTCTCTTCTTTAGCTAGACTTCGTCTCCTCACGTTCCGGGAGGATCCGCACATGCCGACGATCCGTGCCCGCCGGCCTTCTCGCGTCCGCAATGCGATCGCCGCAGGTGGCGTCGTCCTTCGCCGCCGAGACGGCGCGCGCGAGGTCGTTCTCACGGGTCGACATGCCGATGGCACCTGGGTCTTTCCAAAGGGCACCCCTGACAGGGGCGAGGAGATTGAGGACACCGCGCTCCGAGAGGTCGAAGAGGAGACGGGTCTGAAAGTTCGCATCCTCCGCGACCTCGGAACGACCGACTACTGGTTTGCTGCGCCAGGGGAGCGCGTGCACAAGTTCGTGCACTTTTTCCTGATGGAGCCGACAGGAGGCGACACCTCCGCGCACGATCACGAGTACGACGAGGTCCGCTGGGTGGCCGCGGACGAAGCGCGCCAGCTCCTCTCGTTCGATACGTATCGCGAGATCCTCGATCGCGCGCTTGCGGCGGCCGGCGAGGCCGCGTGATGGCGGCCGAGGCGCCGACGATGCGGCGCACCCCCCTCTATGAGAAGCATGCCGAGCTCGGGGCGAAGATGGTGCCGTTCGCCGGCTACGAGATGCCGATCCAGTACGAGGGGATCGTCGCGGAGCATCGGGCGGTCCGAGGACAGGCAGGCCTCTTCGATCTATCGCACATGGGCGAGTTCTTTCTCAAGGGTCGCGGCGCCGGTGCCACGCTCGATCGCCTCGTGTCGAGCGACATCGCCGGCCTCGCCGTCGGCCAGGCGCGGTACGGACTCCTCACGAACGAGCGCGGCACGATCGTCGACGACGTCATCGTCTATCGGATCAGCGAGGTCGAATACATGGTCGTCGTGAACGCCGCAAACATCGCGAAGGACCGCGCGCACGTCCTCGCGCGTCTGGCCGAGGACGTCGCGTTCGATGATCGTTCGTACGGCACTGCCCTCGTCGCGATCCAGGGGCCGCGCGCAGTGGAGATCCTCGCGTCGCAGAGCGACGCAGACGTGCAAGCGCTCGCGTCATTCGGCGTCACGCAGGCCCGCGTCGCCGGCGCTCGGGCCACCGTGGCGCGCACCGGATATACCGGCGAAGATGGCTTCGAGATCTTCGTGACCAGTGCCGACGCGGCCAAGGTGTGGGACGCGCTGCTCGCCGCTGGGCGTGCTGCCGGCGTCAAACCGATCGGGCTCGGGGCGCGCGACACGCTCCGCCTTGAGGCACGCTTCTCCCTTTACGGCAACGACATCGATGAGACCATCGATCCGATCGAGGCAGGTCTGGCCTGGACGTGCAAGCTCGACAAGGATTTCACCGGTCGCGACGTAATCGCCGCGAAGAAGGCCGAAGGACCGAAGCGGAAGCTCGCCGGTCTCGTAGTCCAAGGCGGCGTTGCGCGCCACGGCCACGAGGTCACCCAAAACGGCGACGTCGTCGGCCACGTCACGAGCGGTACCTACGGACCAACCGTGGAAAAGAACATCGCGCTGGCCTATGTCCCGACCCCACTCTCGAAGCTCGGGACGGTTCTCGCCGTCCGCATCCGCGGAAAGGACGTTCCCGCTACGGTAGTCAAAACACCGTTTTACCGGAGGCCCGAGTGAGCAACGTTCCCGACGACCTCAAGTACTCAAAAGAGCACGAGTGGGTGCGCGCCGACGGCGACGTAGTCACGATCGGCATCACGCAGTTCGCTCAGGAGCAGCTCGGAGACGTCGTCTTCGTCGAGCTTCCGGAGAAGGGTGCGACGGTTCGTCAGTTCTCGAGCCTGGGCGTCGTCGAGTCGGTGAAGGCGGCGTCCGACATTTACGCGCCGATCTCGGGTGAGGTCGTGGAACGCAACGTGAAGGTCATCGAGAAGCCCGAGCTCGTCAACAGCGCGCCGTACGGCGATGGGTGGATGATCAGGGTGCGCCTTGCCGACAAGGCGGAGCTCGCGCAGCTCCTCTCGCCGGACGACTACCGGTCGCACATCGGCGAGACCGCCGGCGCCGGCGGGGACTAGTCGCCGAGAGCTTGAACAAGAACCCCTACTCCTCGCACACCGACGCCGACCGCGCGGCGATGCTGCAGCGCGTCGGCATCAAGAGCGTCGACGACCTCCTGACCGCGATCCCCAAGGACGCGCTTCGTCCGAAGCTCGGCCTGCCGACGGGGATGTCTGAGCTCGAGATCCAGGCGCATCTCGAATCGCTCGCGGCGAAGAACCGAAACGCGGGCGCGGGGCCGTTCTTTCTCGGTGGACCGGTGCAGCGTCGCTACATCCCGGCGGCGGTGCCGGTGCTCGCGCTCCGCGGCGAGTTCCTCACCGCGTACACGCCGTACCAGCCCGAGGTCAGCCAGGGAACGCTGCAGTCGATCTTCGAATACCAGTCGCTCATCTGCGAGCTGCTCGCGATGGATGTCGCGAACTCCTCGATGTACGAGGGGGGCTCGGCCGTTGCCGAAGCGGCGTTCATGGCGGTTCGCACGACCGGCCGTAAGAAGGTCGTGATCGCGAGCGAGGTCTACTTCGAGTTCCGCCGAACGGTCCGCACCTATGCCAGGGGACCGGACCTGGAGATCGTGGAAGTTCCGACCCGCGACCTCGCGTCGGCGGCCGAGGGGGCCGCGTGCCTGATCGTCCAGCATCCCGACGCGTTCGGCGGCCTCGTTGAGGTCCGTCGTATCGCCGATGCCGCGCACGCCGCGGGCGCGCTCTGCATCCAGGTGACCGAGCCGCACGCCAACGCGTTGCTGGAGCCGCCCGGCGCGCTGGGCATCGACATCGCGGTGGGGGAGGGTCAGCCGCTCGGCATCCCCATGAGCTTCGGCGGGCCGTATCTCGGGATCCTCGCCTGCCGGTTTGGTCTGGTCCGGCAGATGCCCGGCCGCCTCGTCGGCGAGACGCGCGACGCGCACGGTATGCGCGGGTTCGTGAACACGCTGCAGACCCGCGAGCAGCACATCCGGCGCGAGAAGGCGACGAGCAACATCTGCACGAACGAAGCGATCGCCGCGATCACCGCGGCGGTCTACCTCGCGCTCATGGGACCTGAGGGACTCCGCGCGGCGGCGCGACTTGGCGTCGCCAAGGCCCACGCGCTCGCGCATCGACTGTCTGCGCTGCCCGGTTGCTCCGTTTCGACCGACGGCGATTTCTTCGACCGGTTCGCCCTTCGTGTCCCGCGCCTCGCCGCGGGCCCGGAAGGCAGCGGATACGCGCTCCGCAATGCGCTCCTCGTCGACAACGTCCTGGTCGAGGCGACCGCGGCGCATTACGGCGATCGGGACGATCTCGTCATCCAGTGCACCGAAATGACCACCGATGCCGAGATGGATGCGCTCGTCGCCGCGATCGAGAGCATCGCAGCGAGCATCCGCGAGACGGTGACCGCACGATGACCGTCCGCACGCAGGTCATTCCCGAGTCCGGCGTGAAGACCGCCGTGCCCGCGCTCGAGCCCCTCCTTCTCGAGATCCACGAAGAAGGCCGAGCTGGCCGCCACGTTCGCGGGGGCGAAGACGCGGACGCGCAGATCCCCGCGGCGTTCCGGCGGCGCGCCGCCCTCAGTCTGCCGGAGCTCACCGAGCCGCAGGTCGTGCGCCACTTCACGCACCTCGCCCAGCTGAACTACGCCGTCGACACGGGCATGTACCCGCTTGGCTCGTGCACCATGAAGTACAACCCGAAGATCAACGACCGGGTCGCCTCGCTTTTCGCCGACCTGCATCCGAGGCAGCCGCAGAGCACCGTCCAAGGTGCGCTGACGCTGCTCGCCGAGCTCGAGACGATGCTCGCGAAGCTCACCGGCATGGATGCCGTCACACTCCAACCCGCTGCCGGCGCCCAGGCGGAGTTCACGGCGATCCTCATGTTCAAGGCCTACCACCAAAAACGGGGCGAGGGTGCGAAGCGCCGGCGCGTGATCGTCCCCGACACCGCGCACGGCACCAACCCGGCGTCGGCCGCGATGTGCGGGTTCGAGGTCACGACCGTGAAGAGCGATGCGCGCGGCAACATCGACCTCGCGTCACTCAAGACCGCGCTCGGCGATGACGTGGTTGGCCTCATGCTGACGAACCCGAACACACTCGGCCTTTTCGAGGAGCGCCTCCGCGAGGTGTGCGAGGCGGTCCATGCCGTCGGCGGACTCGTCTACGGCGACGGCGCGAACATGAACGCGCTCCTTGGGGTCGCTCGTCCGGGGGATCTCGGCTTCGACTGCATCCATATCAATGTCCACAAGACGTTCTCGACGCCACACGGCGCGGGCGGGCCCGGGGCGGGTCCGCTTTGCGTGAAGGAGCCGCTGCGCGGCTTCCTCCCGAAGCCGTGGATCGTGCGTGACGAGCAGGGCCGTTATCACCTCGACACGGCGCGGGACGACCAGCCGCCCGCGGGTCTCGGCGACTCGATCGGACGCGTGCGGACGTTCCTCGGGAACTTCGGCGTGCTCGTCCGTGCCTATACATACATGCGGACGCTCGGCGAAGAAGGGCTCGCCGAAGCCTCGAACGACGCGATCCTCGCCGCGAACTACCTGCTGGCGCAGCTCCGCGACTCGTACGATCTCGCGTTCGATCGCCCATGCATGCACGAGTTCGTGCTCTCAGCGGCGCGCCAGAAGAAGTTGGGAGTATCCGCGCTCGACGTCGCCAAGGCGCTCATCGACGAGGGGTTCCACCCGCCCACGGTGTACTTCCCGCTCGTGGTTCCCGAGGCGCTCATGATCGAGCCGACGGAGACCGAGCCGCGCGAGACATTGGATGCATTTGCCGCCGCGATGGTCCGCATCGCCGAGCGGACGAAGGCCGATCCCGCGTCGGTGAAAGCGGCTCCGAAGAACGCCCCGCTGGCGCGGCTCGATGAAGTCACCGCGGCGCGGAATCCCAAGCTCAAGTGGCAGCGACCGACCTAGTCCGAGCGTCGACCCGCGTGGCGATGGTCGCGCCACCCAAGGCGCTGGTCACCGTGGGGATCGCGGACCTGAGGGCGGAGCCTTCGGACACCTCCGAGCTCGTCGATCAGGCCCACCTCACCGAGATGGTCACCGTCCTTGGGGAGCGGAACGATTGGCGCTACGTTCAGGCGCCTGACCAATACTTTGGCTGGATTCGCGCCGAACAGATCTTCGAGATCCCGGGGTCGAACAACGCGGGCATCGTTGCCGTGCTTCTGGCCGACGTGTACGAGCGCGCGTCACGCGCGTCCGTGGTCATCGAGAGGCTTCCGGCGGGCACACGACCGCCGCAGATGTTCAAGGCGGTAGGGCTCGACGGGGCCAACGCGCGCCCCGAATGGGGTGAGGTCCCGCTGCGCGGCGGGCGGACGCGGGATCCGCGGTCGGGATTTCTCGCGGTTGCCGACACCACGCGGGACGGCGAGGTCGCGAGCCGCTACCCGACGGCCGCCGACTACCTGAAAACCGCGGAATCGTTCATCGGCGTTCCTTACTTATGGGGCGGTACCACGGCACTAGGTCTGGACTGTTCGGGATTCGTCCAGCAGGTGTACCGTTTGAACGGGGTGGCCCTGCCGCGGGACGCGGATCAACAGGCCATGCTCGGCCGAAGGGTGGAAGAGGCGCGAGCAGGTGACCTTCTGTTCTTCGGAGCCGAATCGGTGGATCACGTCGCGCTCGCTACGGGTGCCGACGATTTCATTCACGCGCCGATGAAGGGTGCCGTTGTCCAGCGCGGCCGTCTCGGCGGCGATCGCATACTGCGCGGAATCCGTCGCTATCTTCCGAACGGTTCCACCACATGAAGACGGAACGCGATCCCGCAACCGGCGACGCCCGCTCCGATCACGATCTCGTGTACGCCGCGCGCGACGGCGACACCGTCGCATTCGACGCGCTCTTCTACCGGTACCGCGATGGCATCTTCCGCCTGGGCCTCGCGATCACCAAAGACCCCTCCTCAGCGGAGGAGATCGTCTTGGACACGTTCGCGCGCGCACACCGAGCACTCGCCCGTCTCGAGCCGGACGATTCGCTCCGTCCGTGGCTGTATCGGGTCGCGGTCAACCTGTCCTATAACCGCCGCCCACGCAAGAACGTGGTCCTGTCATCGCTTGACGAGGCCGCCGATGTGGCAATGGCCAACGAGGACGGTTCGCCCTCACACGTTGCTGAGAAGGCGGAGCTCCGTCGGCTCGTGCTCGGCGCGGTCGAGGAGCTCGGACCCAAGCACCGGCTCGTCGTGGTCCTCCACTACCTGAACGGCCTGAACCTGACGGAGATAGCCGAGGTGGTGGACTGTCCGGTCGGGACGGTGAAATCCCGGCTGCACTACGCGCTGCGCCGTCTCCGAACGCATCTTGCGGCACACCCGGAGCTCGGCATCGAACCACCCCGCTCGCTTCTGGCTACTGGTTTTCGGGCACCCAAGCCGATCACGGCACCTCTGCCCCTCGAGGACAAATGAGACTCTTCTCTCGCGGTTGCGAATCTCGTCAGGCCGCCTACCTCGCCGGCGCGGACCGGCTGGGCGCGCGCGAGCGGCTCGCTCTGGAGGTGCACGCCGGTTCGTGCACCGAGTGTGCGGATGCGCTTCGGAATGGCCGACCGGTAGACACCGCCCTTCGCGGCGCCTTCGCGTCGCTTCGCGAGCGTCGAACGATCGTCGCACCCGGTCGGGTCCGTCTCGCGGTCGGATCGGTTGTCGCCAGGCCGAACCCGTGGGAACGCGCGCCCCGCGTGTTCGGTCGCCTCGCAGAAGTTTCGGTCATGGTCGGCGTGACGTTGCTCGCGGTCGGCACCTCGTTCGAGCCGCCGTCAGCACCATCTTCCTCGCTCCCCGTGACCCAGACGATGGCGCAGGAGCGTAGCCGCGGGCAGGCTCCGCTCGATGAGATCGATTACCTGCGTTGGGTCAGACTCGTGAAGTCCAATGACACCCCGACGGTTTCGACAGCAACGCGTCTCCTGATGGGCGCCTTCGACAGCGACCCGGTCGAAATCCAGAAGACACCGTCACCCCGCTTCTGAACCCGCGCGGCCCCATCGCGGTCGTACTCGTACTCGTGATCAGCCTCGTCAGCTCGTGCACGACGGCACCACCTACGCGACGTGACGTTGTCGTCGGACTTGTTGGAGAGCCCCGTACGGTGTTTGACGACGATCCGTCAGCGCGATTCATCGCCGCGGCTGTCACCGAAACGCTCGTCCGTCGCGATGCGCACGACGAGCTCACCCCCCGGCTCGCAGAGTCGGTTCCGACTCTCGAGAACGGCGGTCTTCGGATCGTGACCGACGACGCCGGTGCGCCGGACGGTCGCCTCGTCGCGACGTTCCGCCTTCGTGACGCGAAGTGGCAGGATGGCGACCCCATCACCGCGACGGACGTTCGCTTCGCGTGGCAGCAGGACGCGACCGCCGAACCCGGAACGGTGGCGCGCTGGGCCGCCGACCGCATCTCGGACGTTCAGGTGGTCACCACGCGCGACGTCCGCGTTCTGTACCGGAACGGAGAGCGATGGGACGACTACGCATTGGGTCCGCACGTCATGCCGAGCCACCGCCTGGCGCAGGCCACGTCGGAGCAGCGCGCCAGGTACGCCAGGGAGCCGGTCCACGCCGGTCCTTTCGCGATCGCGGCGTGGCTCCCCGGGAGCGTCACGCTCTCCGCCTATCGCGACTACGTGCTCGGGACACCGAAGCTCGGCCGGCTCGAGGTGCATTTCTTCCCGACCCGCGCGGCTGCGCTCCAGGCGCTCCTGCATGGCGACATCGACGTGGCGCCCTCGCCCGTGCTCGAGGCCGATCTAGCGAAGACGCTCGATCGTTTCGCCGACGGGACACGTCTCCTCGCTCACTACGTTCCCACCGAGACGGGAACCCTGCTCCGGTTCGGACCAGACCCCAAGCGTTTCGGAGATCCCGCCGTTCGGAAGGCGATCGAGCTCACCATCGATCGTCAATCCATCGTCGACGACGTGTTCGTCGGTCGCGCGCGCGTACCTCGCACGTATCTCCTTCCGCCGCAGTGGGCCGCAGCCGAGGACGTCCCGCCGGCGGGGCCGGAGCGCGATCGCGCGCGGGCGCTGCTCGAGGAAGCAGGCTTCACTCGGGGGCAATTCGGAATCATCGAGCGGCGGGGCGAGCGCATGACCGCGACGATCGGAGTCGCCGCTGGGTCGCCCGCGCGCCTCGATGTCGCCCGACGAGTCGCCGGTGATCTGGCCACCATAGGGATCGCCCTAGAGGTGCGCGAGCGTTCGCTGCCCGATCTGTTGACCGAGGTAAGGGCCGGCCGCTTTGATCTGGCGCTCACATCCGAGGAAGCGAACGATCCTCAACTTGCTTCCGAGCGGTGGATCGGTCTGGTCGATCCCTGGTTTGATGCCCTTGCGCAGCTCGCGGTGCAGGCCCCCGACCGCTCCGAGAAACGCGCGATCTACACCGAGATGGAACGGATCTGGACATCGGCGCTTCCCGCCGTCCCGCTCTATCAAGAGCTACGGGTCGATGTCGCTCCGCAAAGCCTCGCTGGGATCCAGCCCACTCCGTCCGGTTCAGCCCTCGCTTGGAACGCGTACGAATGGAGCTTCTCGGTCCGCTGAACCGGGTCTGTAATGTTCACGGTACAAACAATGGGCCAGAATCGCGGTGATACCCCCACGTATATCCGGTAAATTGGAGGCGCAATCTTGATCCCAACTGGCAGTCGCATCTGGCCGCTCCTGTCTCTCATGACGCTGCTGGCCGTGATCGTCGGCGCCTGCACGCAGCAAAGTGGCGGTCCAACCACTGGTGGCGGATCCGATCAGGCCGACCCCAACGGGGAGCTCGTCACCAACATGGGTAGCGAGCCCGACAACATCGACCCCCAGCAATCCTCGTTCGTCGAGGAGATCGCTGTGAACATGAAGGTCTTCGAGGCTTTGATGACCTTCGACGTCAAGAGTGGTAAGGCGATTCCGGCGGCGGCGAAGGATCAGCCCAAGATCAGCGCCGACGGCAAGACCTACACATACACGATTCGTGACGGTCTCAAGTACTCCGACGGAAAGGCCGTAACGGCCAACGACTTCAAGTACGGATGGCAGCGGCTTTGCGACCCGGCCACGGCCGGCAACTACGCGTTCACCGGCTACATCGTCGTCGGCTGCGACGTCTGGAACAACATGGACCCAAAGAAGGACGATCCCGCGCAGCTCGCGGCGGCGAAGACGACGTTCCTCAACAACATCAAGGTCAGCGGCAACGACATCTCGTTCACCCTTACGGACCCGGCTCCGTACTTCAACTCGATCGCCGCGCTCTGGGTGGGCGTGCCGACGCGTGAGGATCAGGTCACCAAAGGCGGCGAGAAGTGGACCGACCCCGCCACGTTCATCGGGAACGGGCCCTTCGTCCTCAGCGAATGGAAGCACAACGAGAAGATGGTCTTCACGCGCAACCCGAACTTCAAGACGGCATCGGGTGCGACACCCAAGCTCGCGAAGTGGACTCAGGAGATGATCAACGAGGGCCAGGTCGCCTTCTCCGCGTACCGCAACGACGAGCTCGACGTCTACGGCATCACGGCCGAGGACCTTCGGCCAATCGACGGTGATGCCGCGCTCAAGGCCCAGAAGGTCGACGGCCCGGGCCAATGCACCTTCTACGTCGGCTTCAACACGAAGAAGGCGCCGTTCGACGACAAGAACGTCCGGGTCGCCTTCGCCAAGTCTTTCGATCGCGAGGCCTACATCAATGACGTCCAGAAGATCGGCAAGCCCGCGACGGCCTTCATAACGCCGGGCATTCCCGGATACGATCCCGGCGACATTTTCCAGAAGTACGATCCGACGGCGGCGAAGGCCGCCCTCGCCCAGGCCACGCCGGCCGCGCAGGCCGCCCTCGCGAACGTCAAGATCACCTACGCGTCAAGCGCCCGAGCCAAGACGCGCCTCGAGTGGTTCCAGAACCAGTGGAAGACCAATCTCGGCCTGGGCGTTGGCCTGGACCCGGTCGACTCCACCACGTACTCGCAGCTCGTGAAGAGGCTGGACACGACGCCCGCCCTGTTCCTCCTGGGCTGGTGCGCCGACTACTACGATCAGCAGGACTGGCTGACGACGGTGTTCCACTCGAAGTCGACGGTGACACAGATCGGATACAACAATCCTCAGTACGACAGGCTCGTGACCGACGCAGACAAGGAATCTGACCCGAAGAAGCGCGACGATCTCTACCAGCAGGCTTCTCGTCTCCTCTCACAGGACGCGCCGGCCGCGTGGATCTACTACGACGCGAACCCGGTTCTCGAGAAGCCCTGGGTCAAGAACTTCTACCTCACCTCACTTGGCTTCGAGCAAGGTCGCTTCGTAGATGCGTACGTGACGAAGCGGAGCTAACGATCGCGCGAACAACGGATCGTGAAATGAGGGGGCCGGCGAGAGCCGGCTCCTTCTGTTTACGGCGACATATTCAAAAAGTGTCGGGCTATACACTCGGTTCGAGGCCAGTGCGCAGTTGCTCAGGTACGTAATCCGCCGACTCCTATTAATCATTCCCACGATGTTCTTCGTCGCGCTCATCACGTTCACACTCGCTCACGCGGCGCCGGGCAGCCCCTTCGATCGCAACCCGAACCGGCCCTTGTCGCAGGAGACCCTGGACCGGATCAATCGCTACTACGGCGTCGACAAGCCGATCCCGGAGCAGTTCGTCATCTACATGGGCAATCTGCTCCGGGGTGACCTGGGGCTGAGCTTCACCCGGCAGAGACCGGTCGTGGAGGTCATCGGCCAGGGCATCGGAACGACCTTTCAGCTCGGCCTCGCCGCGCTCGCCTTCGCGCTCGCCTTCTCGATCCCGCTCGGGATTGTCAGCGCGTTGAAGCAGAACACGATCGTCGACTACCTGAGCATGCTCGTCGCGACCATCGGCACGACGATCCCCGCGTTCGTCATGGCCATCTTCCTCATATCCATCTTCGGGGTGTCGCTGCACCTGTTGCCGATAGTGGGCTGGGGAACCTGGCAGAACATGGTCATGCCAACCTTCGTGCTTGGGCTCGGCGCGGGCGCATTCTTAACCCGGATCACCCGCGCGAGCATGCTCGAGGCCATCGGTCAGGACTACATCCGAACGGCGCGCAGCAAGGGGCTGCACGAACGAGCGGTGATCGTTCGCCACGCGCTGAAGAATGCGCTGATCCCGGTCGCGACGATCATCGGGCCGGCGACGGCGGCCCTCATCACGGGCTCGTTCATCATCGAGTCGCTCTTCAACGTGCCGGGAATGGGCCGCCTCTACGTGATCAGCATCCTCCAGCGGGATTACCCGACCATCATGGGAACGACGCTGCTCTACGCGCTCCTCATCGTGATCGCGAACCTGACCGTCGACATCCTGTACGGCGCCCTCGATCCACGGATCAAGGTGCGTTAGTGGTGACCGCTGTCACGACGCAGCAGCGCCGGGTCGCGGATGTGACCGTGATCGCCCGCAAGCAGCGCTCGTTGTGGCGCGATGCGCTGTACCGGCTTGTCCGGAACCGCGCCGCGGTGGTGGGACTCGCCGTGATCGCGTTCGCGGCGCTCATCGCGATCTTCGCTCCGCTGATCGCTCCATACGACCCGCTGGCGCAGAACGGTCCAAAGCAGCAGCTGGAGCCGATCTGGGCACGATTCTTCGGCAGCGAGTACACCGATCCGGCGTACGTTTTCGGCACGGATTGGCTCGGACGCGACATCTTGAGCCGGCTCATGTACTCGTCTCGGGTGAGCCTCGTGATCGGCCTCGTCCCAGTGACAATCGTTCTCGCGATTGGACTCTCCGTCGGTATGCTCGCAGGGTACGTCGGTGGCGTCGTCGATGACCTCCTCATGCGCGCCACCGATGTCGTCTACGCGTTCCCGGATCTGCTCTTCGTGATCCTCATCGTGGCAACCCTGCGCGGCACCGTACTCGGCGATGCCTACGACGGGCTGCTCGTGATTTTCGTCGGGATCGCGGTGGTGAACTGGGTCGGGGTGGCGCGGCTCGTCCGCGGGCAGGTCCTGTCCGTGAAGAACCGCGACTTCGTCGAGGCGGCTCGTGCGATCGGAGCGGGCCCTGGCCGGATCATGCGGCGGCATATCTTTCCGAACATCCTGGCGCCGATCATCGTGACGGTGGCCTTCGCGATACCGGGCGCAATGCTGACCGAATCGGTGCTTTCCTTCCTCGGCATCGGAATCCGGCCGCCCACGCCGACCTGGGGCGTAATGATCAACGAGGGGTTCGTCGTTTTCTCAACGACCCCCTGGGCCGTACTGCTTCCCTCGATCTGCATATCGATCGTTTTGCTGGCATTCACGTTCGTCGGGGACGGGCTCCGTGACGCGCTTGACCCGCGGTCGAAGGTATGAGGAGGGGTAGGTGCACGGCGTTGGTAGACTCCGCGGAACCCACGCGAGGCTAGGGGGAGATACCGGGTGGCAGGGCAGCTTCTAGAGGTCCACGACCTCCACACGCAGTTCTTCACGCGCGACGGTGTCGTCCACGCGGTCGACGGTGTTTCGTTCGAGCTCGCGGCAGGCGAAACACTCGGGATCGTGGGCGAGTCCGGCTGCGGCAAGTCCGTGACCGCGCTGTCGCTCATGCGACTCATTCCGCAGCCGCCGGGCAAGATCGTGCAGGGATCGATCATCTTCGACGGCGCGGATGTCCTGAAGATGGACGACGACGAGGTGCGCGGGATCCGCGGCAACAACATCGCGATGATCTTCCAGGACCCGATGACGAGCCTGAATCCCGTGCTCACGATCAGCCGACAGATCACGGAGGCGCTCGAGCTCCATCTCAAGATGGACAAGGCTGAGGCGCGGAAGCGAACGGTTGAGCTGCTCGACCTCGTCGGCATCCCCAGCGCGAAGAAGCGCATGGACGACTACCCGCACCAGTTCTCAGGTGGCATGCGTCAGCGCGTGATGATCGCGATGGCGCTCTCGTGCAACCCCAAGCTCATCCTCGCTGACGAGCCGACGACGGCGCTCGATGTGACCATCCAGGCCCAGATCCTGGAGCTCCTGAAGGGCCTCGCGAAGGAATTCCGCACCGCGTTCATCCTCATCACCCACGACCTCGGCGTCGTCGCCGGCATGACCCAGCGGATCCACGTGATGTACGCAGGCAAGATCGTCGAGAAGGCGGACACCGGAGAGCTCTTCGCCAACCCGAAAATGCCCTACACGTGGGGACTCCTTCGATCCATCCCGCGCCTCGACGAGCGGCGCAAGTCCAAGCTCCTTCCGATCGAGGGCCTTCCGCCTGACCTCATCGCACCGCCGCCAGGTTGCCGATTCGAGCCGCGCTGCCAGTACCGGCGCGACATCTGTCGCGAGAAGGAGCCCGCGCTCGAACACATCCCGAACGCCAAGCCGGACCACGAGGCCCGCTGCTGGGGCACCCAGCAGGGCGGCTGGCTCGTCGACATCGACTGGCGCAAAGAGGTCGGCGACACGCGCATCATCGAAGAGATCAAACAGGAAGTCGCGCAGTTGCCGCCCGAGCCAAAGGCGGGCGACGTGCCGCCCCCGCCGACGGCGTTGTAAGAGGTGCAGAGATGGCCGTAACCACACCGACGAAGCCAGCGGATCCGGACTACGTCCGCCTCCGAAGCACAGCGACCGTTGACAGCGGCAAGAACCTCCTCGATGTAAAGGCGTTGAAGATGCACTTCCCGCTGACGCAGGGGATCATCTTCCAGCGTCAGGTCGGCGCTGTGCGCGCCGTCGACGGGATCGACTTCTTCGTCGAGAAGGGCGAGACGCTCGGCCTTGTCGGCGAGTCCGGATGCGGGAAGTCGACGACCGGCCGCGCGATCCTCCAGCTCTACAAGCCCACGGCTGGCGCCGTGCTGTTCGATGGCGTCGAGCTCACCAAGCTCGGCGGCGAAGCGATGCGCAAGATGCGCCGCCGTATGCAGATGATCTTTCAGGACCCGTACGCGTCCCTGAATCCCCGCATGACGGTCGGCAACATCATCGGCGAGCCGCTCGAGGTCCACGACCTGGCCCGCGGGAAAGAGAAGACCGAGCGCGTCCAGGAGCTCCTGCGTGTCGTCGGTCTCAACCCGTACTTCACCAACCGCTACCCGCATGAGTTCTCGGGTGGCCAGCGCCAGCGTATCGGGATCGCGCGCGCACTCGCGGTCGAGCCTGAGTTCATCGTGTGCGACGAGCCGATCTCAGCGCTTGACGTCTCGATTCAGGCTCAGGTCATCAACCTTCTCGAGGAGCTGCAGGACCGCTTCAAGCTCACCTATCTGTTCATCGCGCACGACCTCTCCGTGGTGCGCCACATCAGCGACCGCGTCGCAGTGATGTACCTCGGGAAGATTGTCGAGCTCGCGGACCGGGTCGACCTCTACGAACGTCCCCTCCACCCGTACAGCCAGGCGCTGCTCTCCGCGGTGCCGATCCCCGATCCGGCGGTCGAGTCGAAACGCAAGCGGATCATCCTGACGGGCGACGTGCCCTCGCCGGTGAACCCACCGTCGGGCTGCCGCTTCCACACACGCTGCTGGAAGGCGCAGCAGATCTGCTCCGAAGTCGACCCGGAGTTCATCGAGCACGAGCCGCGGCACTGGGCCGCCTGCCACTTCCCGGGTGCGTGATCAGGGATTGATCGCGATACGGCCCCAGTGGAAGCGCGCGACCGTCGGTTCGACCACGTAGACCCAGCTCGCGAAGTAGACGTACACCGTCGACGTAGTCAGCGTCCTGGGCAAGCGCGACCCTTCAGGCAGGCCGCGATGCTCCATATAACGGACGCCGTTCACGAACAGCGTGACCGCGTCCTTCTCCAGAACCAGCCGGAACCGGTCTCGGCAGAGCTCATCCGCCTGTGTCGGCGCGCAGCGTCGCCAGGCCGAGTCGCGCGCCGGGGTCGTCGGGGCGCCGCCCTCGGCGAACGTCGCGCCCCCGCGTGAAGTGGCATCCAAACGGGCCGTGATCGTCTCGTCGTCATAGATCCGGCACTCGGCAAGACGATCGGCGGGAAGTCCGCACGCGACGACGGGATAGCCTCCGAAGATCCCGGCCGCGTACCACCCGTTGGTCTCCTGTGCCGTCGGCGCTTCCGCCGTGGTGACGACGATCTCAGGCCACATCCGGTCGCCGTACGCGGTCATGCCTGACGCCACGTCGACCTCGATCACCAGGCGTCCGTCGACGAACTGAAATCCCGCTTCCGGCCGCATCAGCGCGCCGCCGTTGTTCGGCCCTGTCGCGAAGTCCGCGGCGGATCCCTCGTAGACGCCTGGGGGTGCGCCGTGCCCGGCGACGTCCACCATCCAGTGCCCGTTGTGCGCGAAATGCTGCGTTTTGAACACGGACGACGTTCGCTCCCGGGCGAGCTCGAAGACGCGGTAGTCCGATGAGATGTGCGCGTTCACCACTCCGCTTGCAAAGTCGTCAGTCCAGCTATTCACACCTCGAATCGCGCTATTCACGCCGGCCGTGAGAGTCACGCACCAAGCGGGCACCGCCGGGGGAAGCGCAGCGAGCGGAGCTGTCGGATTTTCGCAGCGAACCGAGGTATCGGGACCGTGCTCGTGAAGCGCCGTAACCGGGTCGGGGGTTGCCCGCGGCGCGCAGCCACCGGTCACCAGGAGCGCCGCCAGTGTCATGGTCAAGACGCGCATTCGATTGGCGAGTATGCGCGCCGAAAGGTCCTCCTCCTGATCGGCCGAACGGCTTCGGCCGTACGCCGGTATAGCAAGGCGGGGACGTTCGCCAGCCTGGCGGACGGACTTTGCCTAGACTCGCGAAGTTCTCGCATTGGAAAGGAGCCAGA
>VBEY01000003.1 GCA_005889295.1 Chloroflexota bacterium
GACGCCGCTTGGCGGTTCGCGAACGGCCTCCGCAAGCTAGGTGTCAAGAAGGGTGACCGCATCGCGCTCGTCCTCGCGAACACGCCGCAGTTCGTCATCGCGTTTTACGGCCCCCTTCGGGCTGGCGCTGTCATCGTTCCGTGCAATCCGCGGTACACGGCGCCGGAGCTGCAACATCAGCTCGCCGACTCGGGGGCGAAGGTGGTCGTGGTCCTTTCGCGCCTCTACCCACTCGTGAAGGCCGCTCGCCCCGGGACCGCAATCGAGCATGTGATCGTTACGAACATCAAAGAGGAGATGCCGCCGGTCCTGCGTCTTCTCTTCACACTCGCGAAAGAGAAGAAGGACGGTCATAGACAGCCGTTCGCGGGCGATCCGGGCGCGGTTTCGTTCTCCGAACTGCTCTCCGCGCCGGCCGAGCCCTTCGATGCGGGCACGAAGCCGGACGACCTCGCGCTGCTTCAGTACACCGGCGGGACGACCGGCGTCTCGAAGGGCGCCATGCTCTCGCATCGCGCTCTCGTCGCGAACACGCTCCAGTGCCGGTCATGGTTCACGAACCTCCGCGACGGCGAGGGCACCGCGATGGCGGTCATGCCGTTCTTCCATGTGTACGGGCTTACCGTGGTGATGAGCCTCGCCGTCCAGGCCGCGGCGGCGATGGTGCTCGAGCCCCAGCTCGATCTTGAACACCTCTTGAAGGACATTCAGCGCCATCGCCCAGGGTTGTTCTGCGGCGCACCGATCATCTACAACATGATCAACAACTCGCCGCTCGCGACGAAGTACGACCTGAGCTCGATCGAGGCATGCGTCTCAGGCTCGGCGCCGCTCCTCGTCGAGACTCATCGGCGGTTCGTCGAGCTCACCGGCGCGAAGCTCGTCGAGGGCTACGGTCTCACGGAGGCCGCGCCGGTCACACATTGCAACCCGCTCTTCGGCGAGGGCAAGCAGAAGGTCGGATCGATCGGCATCCCGTATCCCGACGTCGAATCCAAGATCGTCGACCTCGAGACCGGCGAGCGTGAGCTCGGGCCTGGCGAGTCAGGTGAGCTCATCTTGCGCGGACCCCAGCTCATGGACGGCTACTACAAGCGCCCCGACGAGACCGCACAGACCTTGCGCAACGGCTGGCTCTACACCGGCGACATCGCCACGGTCGACCCCGAAGGTTACGTTTCGATCGTCGACCGCAAGAAAGAGATGATCATCGTCTCCGGCTTCAACGTGTATCCGCGCGAGGTCGAGGAAGCGCTCGCGATGCATCCCGCCGTCATGGACGCGGCCGCGATTGGCATTCCGCATCCGATCAAGGGCGAAGAGGTCAAGGCATTCGTCGTGCTCAAGCCAGGAGCTACCGCGACGGCCGACGAGATCCGCGCGCATTGTGAGAAGCACCTCGCGCCGTTCAAGCGCCCAAAGGAGATCGAGTTCCGCGACTCGCTCCCCAAGACCAGCATCGGCAAGACCCTCCGCAAGGTTCTCGCGCAGGAGGACAAGGCAAAGCGCAGGACCGCCGTTCCGGCGTGAGTCTCTGGGGCTAGTTGGTCAGCGCTTTGCGACGCTCGCCGTGATCACGAAGTAGTCGTTCACGATGCCGTCGAGGGTGTTGTAGACGACGCGCAGCATGACGTTGACCGGCTCGACGGCCGCCAGCTGCATCTGCGTCGTCGCCACGAGCCTTGCGGTCCAGATCGCGGGATAACCGTGATTGATCATGGCCATAAGCTCGCACCGCGGCGTCTTCGCAACATCGGCCGCGGGAGTGAGTTGCGCCTCCCGCGTGCGTACTCCCCCGAGGGCGTACTCCCCCGCGCGAGTGAGTAGGGTACCCACGATGGTCGAACCTGACGTCGTCGTCGTGCCCGCGGGGGACGCGCTGCTCGGCGATCCGCCGCGCACCGAGCACGTAAATGTTTTTGCCATCGCGCGGCGACCGGTGCGGGTCGGTGAGTACGCGGTGTTCGTCGATGAGACACACCAATATCCCCCGCTGGAGTGGGAGCAGAAGCGGCGCGCTGCCGATCTCGCGCTCGACGGTGTCTCGTGGGCCGATGCAGTCGCGTATTGCCGCTGGCTCACGGTCGGCACCGGTCGCATCTACCGGTTGCCGGACGAGCGCGAGTGGGAGAAGGCCGCGCGGATGCAGGGCACGCTCGAGGAGCTCGGAGCTCTGCGCGAGTGGACCAACAGCTGGCAGGACGGCGGCCGCGTGCTCCGAAGCGGCGCCACCCCAGCCGTTCGTGTCTTCGTCGAGGGAGACCTCGCGCGCGTCGGCTTTCGGATCGTCCGCGGGATGACCGGCCGCTAGGTGGCGCGCTCGGTGCCGGTCATCGTCGCGAGCGGCAACGGCGCGTCCGCGCTCCCGTCCGGGCTGCGCATCCTTGTGCGCGGTGGGTCGGCTCTCGACGCCGTCGAGGCCTGCGCGAAGATCATCGAGGCCGATCCAACCGACACGAGCGTCGGCCGGGGCGGAAAACCGAATGTCCTCGGCGAGGTCGAGCTCGACGCGTCCATCGTCGACGGCACGACGCACCGCACGGGTGCCGTCGCGGCGCTCAGGGGGTACCTCTATCCCATCTCGGTCGCGCGCGCCGTGATGGAGCGGACCCCGCACGTCTTCATCGTCGGCGAGGGAGCCGCGCGCCTCGCGCGGGAGATCGGTGCGGAGCGAACGCAAAACCTGACGCCATCGACCCGCAAGCTCTGGGTGGAGCGACTCCGTTCCGTCGGCGAGACGCCGGCCAGCATCCGGCGTCGCGCGAAGCTCCTGCCGGTCGTTCGCAAGACCGTGCGCGAGGAGCGCGGCACGGTGAACTTCCTCGCCCTGGACGCCCGGGGCGATATCGCCTCCGCTGTGACGACGAGCGGCTGGGCGTACAAGTACCCGGGCCGAGTCGGCGACTCGCCGATCGTGGGCGCTGGCAATTACTGCGACACGCGTTATGGCGCGGCGGCCTGCACCGGCTACGGCGAGCTCGCGATCCGCAACGTCACCGCGAAGACGGCCGTGGACCGCCTCGCGACGGGAATGCCGCCGGACATGGTGGCCCGCGCGGCGATCGCCGACGCGAACGCGCTCGAGGACGCGGCCTTCAACATCGTCGTGCTGAGCGCGAAGGGCGCACATGCCGCGGCGACGAATCGCAAAGGCCGCCGCTACGTCTGGATGACGGGGGCGATGCGCGAGCCGACTATTGCGCCGCGGATCCTGGTCGGGCGAGCGCGGCGATGACCTGCTTCGTCTCGGGCCAATGCGCGAGCGCAATCGCTTGCGGCGGAGTCAGCCACCGGTAGTCGTCGTGCTCCTCGTTGAGCACGGGTTCCCAACCGGACGGCGCCTCAGCCGTGAAATTCTCGATTGCGACATCGTCGACGCCGGCCGGGTACTGGCTGCGCCAGTCTTCAGGTACCCGGTAGCGCTGCCGCATGCGTACATCCACGACGGCGGCGCCGAGACCCGTTTCCTCGCGGAGCTCGCGCGCCGCAGCCTCGGCGAACGTCTCGCCCTCTTCGACCACACCGGCGACGACGTGCCAGTAGTCGTCGATCGCCCGGTGGAGCATCAGGAACTCGTCGCCTCGCCGGATGATGACTGCGGTCTCGCGAGCCGTCCTCAGAGCGCCGCCACCGCCGCCTGCAGCTTCGCGGTCGCCTCGCCGGCGGGAGTGCCCGCGGGGAAGTAGATCGGATCCCCAAACACGACCTCGACATCGCCGCGCCAACCGTTGGAGCGGTATGCCTCCCACTTTCGATCGAGGTGGTCGAGCACCGAGACCTTGCCGATCTTCAGCTTCATCGGCACGACGGGCGTCGCGCCCTCGACCGCGATCAGCCCCGTCCCGGATTTGAACGGCTGCATCGGTCCGCCGATGGTTAGCTTGCCTTCCGGATAGATGAGCACCGAGAACTGGCGATCGAGCCGCGCGCCGAGGAGCTCGAGGCTCCGGCGGATCGCCCCTTCGCGGGCAAGGGGGAACGCGTTCGCGAGGATCGACGAGGCGAAACCGTTGAGCTTGTTCCCGAAGACGTCGTCGGCGGCTGCGGCCACGGCGAGCTTCCACCGCCACGAGAGCGGGATGGCCATGAGGATGATCCCGTTGTCCCAGTGCAGGCAGTGGTTCGGCGCGAACATCACTGGACCGCGCAGGCCCAGGAGCTTCTCCTTGCCGGTGACCTTGACTTTGTAGAAGACGTGCACGAGCGGATAGATGAGCGTCTGCTGGAGCAGGAGACCGAACGAGCGCACCAACGGACTGAGCGGCCAGCCATAGATGCCGGTGTCGCGCTTGACATCGCGCGCCGCCGCCACCATCTGCTCCAGCTCGGCGACCGTCGCGTTCGGCTCGACCGCAGCGTCGTCGATGTATGCGCCGAGCTCTTCCTCGATCGCGCCGAGTAGATCGACGCGTCCGAGGGAATCGAGGCCCAGGTCCGCCGAGAGGGTCGCGCCCGGATGGATCGCCGCGGCGGGGACGGTCGCCACCTCTGCGATCAGTTTCTCGACCTCGCTGAGCTCCCGCGTCGCAGCCCGCGTCCCGCCGGTTGCCAGGGCCTGGTCGACTCGCCCCATATTCAGGAGCTGTTCGACAACGAGGCGCTTCTTCACCTTCTGTGTCGGCGTCGTTGGGAACTCTTCCTCGGGCCAGATCGTCCAGCCGCGGATCTGCTGGCTGCCGGAGAGCTTCGTGTTCGTGTCCCGCACGATGGCCGCGACCAGCTCGCGGTCCTTCAGGAGAAATACGCCGTGCACCTGAATGTCCTCGCCCGGTCGTTGGAGACCGACGATCGTCGCGACCTCCGGCCGCAGGGGCGTCGCGACCGCTTCGATGCGAGGATCGGCGGCCAGCGTGTTCTCGATGTCCTCGGGATAAACCTTCGTGCCGTCGGCGAGGACGATCATGTCCTTCTTTCGGCCGTGTAGCCACAGGAAACCATCCTCGTCCAGCCTGCCGAGGTCACCGGTGTGGTACCAGCCGTCCCGGTCGAGGACCGCGCGTGTCGCCTCCTCGTTCTCCCAATAGCCCTTGAACACGTTCGGGCCGTGCGCGAGGACCTCGCCGTCCTCCGCGATCTTGATCTCGACCCCAGGCAGGGGCGTGCCGACTGAGCCCAAACGGTTGAGCTCGACGCGGTTGAATGTCAGGCCGGGGGAACACTCTGTTGTTCCGTAACCCTGAATGACGTCGACGCCGAGCTCTCGCCACGATTCGCCGAGCGCGGGATCGAGAGCAGCACCGCCCGACACGATGTAGCGGAAGCGACCGCCGAACTGGCTATGGACGCTGAAGAAGAGCACCCGACGGAACCACACCGGCGAATGGCGCGCGACGCGGCGCAGCTTTTCGAAGAGCGCTTTCTTGCCCTGCGCCTCGGCGCTGCGCTCGATGGCGAGCATGAGCGACTTCACGACCGCCGGCGTGATGAGCACCATCGAGACCTTGCGCTCTTTGAAGGTGCGGCGGACGACCGCGGGTTGGCGACTGGTCGGATAGATGACGGACGCCCCCGAAAGCAGGACGGTGAAGAATCCGCCGAGCTGCTCGAACATGTGTGAGAGCGGAAGGAACGACAGGAGACGCTGCTGCGGGCCGATGGGGAAGATCTGCGTCGCGGCGATGGCGTTTGACAGGACGTTGCCATGGCTGAGCATCGCGCCCTTTGGCTCGCCGGTCGTGCCCGACGTGAAAACGACCTCGGCGAGATCGTCTCCGGTCAGGTCGGCCTTCCCGAGCGGCGGGCACTGCCGTGCGAGATCCGGCAAGCGCTCCATCTCGTGAAGCGGCAGGCCGAGCGCCTGCGCGCGCGCGAGCGTCTGGGCCGACACGATCGCCGCGCTCGCGCGGGTTCGCTGCGCGATCTTCTGGGCGAAGTCGGGCATCGAGTTCACGTCGAGCGGAACGAGGACGGCGCCGAGCCGCAACGCCGCGAGGAAGGCGATCCCGTACTCCGGGCGATTCACGCCCCAGATGACGACGCGATCCCCTTTCTTGAGTCCGGTGTCTCCGAGATAGCGGGCGACCCGCGGCACAACGTCGTTCAGATCGCGGTATGACCACGCGCGCGTGCGGAACCCTGGCCGGATGATGAACGCCTCTTTGCCGCCGAATCGCTGGGCCGACTCCTCGAGGATGTCGTTGAGCGTCTCCACCCTTCCCCCCTTAGCTCGCGAGTGCGCGAAGCGCCTCCCGGGCACCCTCCCGATACGGTGCGTAGTGCGAGAACAGGATGGTCTCCACGTCAAGTTCCGCCAGGCGGCCGATGGACCGGCGCGCCAGCGCCATATCGTCGGTGAAGAAGGCGTTCGGGAGGGTCACCTTCCCCTTTACCCGCTGCAGCAGGTCGCCCACGATCACGAAGCGGTCCCGCGGGGAGTAGAGGCAGACGCTCCCAGGGGTGTGGCCGGGCGTGTGGAGGACACGAAGGCCGCCGAGGACCGGCAGCTCGTCGCCTTCATCGACGGGTTGCGCGTGCGACGGCGCGCGCGTGAGTAGCGCGACGATGGGACCGGGCGAAAAATTGGCGATCACTTCGCGGAACCGGATCCGGAGGCGCTCGGCATCCGCGGGGTGGAGCAGCACCTCCGCGCCGGAGAGCGCCCCGATCTCGTGGACCCCGCCGATGTGATCGGGATGGCCGTGTGTGCATACGATGCGGGTGATGTGCTCGAGCGAACGGCCCATCCGCGCGAGGTACGCGCGCAGGAGCCGCGAAGACCCAGCGTGACCGGCGTCGACGAGCGTGATCTCGTCGCCGTCGACGAGGAGATACGCCTGCGCGCCGATGAGTCGCACCACATGGACGTTTGGTAGGACTTCCATCTCTGTAGATGCTAGGTGTGAGTTACGCCGCGAACGTGTCTTAGGCGACGAACGTGCGCCAGAGCAGGTTCGCGACGCTCGCGACGAGGAGAGCGACGATGACCTGCCGGAAGCGGACCTGATCCAGACGACCGCGGATCGCAATGCCGGCCATGAGCGCGACGAGCATCGGAATGCACGCGATCACTCCGAGCCCAACCAGATCCGGGGTGAAGAATCCGAGGGCAGCGTACGACACGAGCCCCACTGCCGACGAGAGCTGGAAGACCGCGGCGAGCGTGATCACATATTCGCGAGGTGGGAGCTTCATCGCGTGAAAGAACGAGCCGATGATCGGACTGGAGATCGAAGTCGTGCCCTGCATCACGCCGCCGACGAAACCGACGATTGGTGTCAGGAGCTTCGCGCGGCGGGCGCCCGGCTCACCGACGATTCGTTCGCCGCGAGTGATGAACACCACCACCATCGCCGTGATGAGGATCGCGAACGTCTTTTGGTCGAGCCCCGCGAGGAGCAGCGCGCCCAGGAACGTGCCCGCCGCGTTAGCGAGGATGAGCGGCACGAGCGTGCGCAGGTAACCGAACACGCGCCAGGACTGCAACACGAGGAGCGTGTTCGCGACGAAGATCGGGATGGTGATGATCACGACGGCTTCCTTCGGGCCGAACACCGACGCAAGGATCGGCGTCGCGATGAGCGGAAGCCCCATCGCTGTCGCGCCCTTCGCGAGGCCGGCCACACTGAGGCCGACGACCAGGGTTATGAGTTGGAGTGCGCCCAATCCGGCTCGCCGACGAGCGACGGCCAGTCCACCGGGTGGAGCCGGTCGCTCGCGATGTACCGACGGCCGACCTTCGCGAGCGGACGACCCTCGACGCGAACGATGTCAGCGGTGTGGTCGAACCCGACGCCGTGCACGAGCGCGGAACCCACGCCGTACACGTCGACGGGTACGCGGAGCTCTTCGAAGTGGCGGATCTTCTCCGCGTCGAATCCGCCCGAGGCGACGATCCGAACGTGCCGATAGCCGCCCTGGTCCAGGGCTTCGCGCAGAAGCTCGACGAGGCGCGGCGTGACCCCGCGGAGCTCG
The DNA here is from genome assembly GCA_005889295.1 of Chloroflexota bacterium. GTDB lineage: Bacteria > Chloroflexota > Limnocylindria > P2-11E > P2-11E > 3-1-20CM-2-70-9. Next base: position 7,912 of record VBEY01000003.1, read on the forward strand.
GTGTTCGCCACGCCCTCCTTCTCTTCGAGCTCGCGGAGGATCGCGCGGTCGACGAGCGATTCGCTTGTATCGACGCGGACGCCCCAGAGGCGCGCGCCCAATGCGTGCGCGACACCGAGCGAGGTGTTCACGACGTCGTTGTTGAAGTCGACGAGGCTCGTGACGTTGACGTGCCCCTCAGGCGTTCCTTTCGCGGTCAGATGCCCGATCGCGTCAGGCGCTCGGTTGATGTACTCGTCGAACTTCAACGTCGCCACCGTGGTGTCGCCGCCATACGCCGCGATGAGCGCGTGCGGGACCGTACCCAGCCCGGTCGAGCCCCACCACTCACCTTGCTCGTCGGTGGAAACGCCGATCGCGCCACCGACGTACGCCGCGTAGCCCGATCCGGCTTGCGCTTCGTGTCCCTCGTGGCGCGCTCCGAACATGATCACCGGCTTGCCGTTCGCGGCCGCGACGACGTCGCGGGTGTTCGTGGCGACGCGCGTTCCCTCCGCGAGCGCCCCGAGATAGAGGGTTTCGAGGTGCGCGAACTCGGGGTACTCGCCCTCGATGTGCATGACCGGCTCGCCAGTCTTCGCGACCTCGCCGTCGTAGAGCGACGAGACGTCAAGCTCATGCCAGGCCGGCACCCAGAGCGATGCAAGCTCCCGCGAGATCTCGAAGACCTCGCGCGCGACCGGCTCATAGGCGGACCAGTCCAGCGCGGGAAGAAGAGTCCAAGCCGCGTAGAGCCGCCGCTCGGCGCTGAGGTAGCGGTCGAAGAGCGCGTCGGCGCGCGTGCGGTCGCGGTAATGACCGGTGCCCACGTGCAGGATCGCGAGCGTCTGGTCGGTCCCGACGACGACCGCGTCGGGATGCTTCTGGAAGACCTGCATGGTGACGCGGTCGTGACGGTTATCGCGCTCGAGGATCAGCTTCGTGCGCGCGAAGTAGATGTCGCTCTTGTAGCCGGCGCGGATCTTCTCGATCGGCAAGCGGAAGACGTGAGGGCGGAGGCGCTCGGTGACGATCACCGTTCTAGAACATGCTCATGAGCATGCCGCCGTCAACTTGGAGAGACGTTCCGGTGATGTACGAGGCCTTCGGCGACGCCAGGAACACGACCGCTGCCGCGAATTCCTCCGGCTTCCCGTACCGGCCCATCGGGATGACGTTCTTCTCGTAGTGCGCCCGGATCGCGTCGGGTGTGGTGTTCTGTCGCTTCGCCGTGTCGGCGTCGAGCTGCGCGATGCGCTCGGTGAGGATCCGTCCGGGCTGCACGCAGTTCACGCGAACACCGTCCTTCGCGAGATCGCTCGACAGCGTCTTCGCCATGCCCTGCACCGCAGCGCGGATCGCATTAGAGAGGATCAGGTTCAGGTACTGCGTCGGCTGGCGCACGGTCGTCGACGTCATGTACACGATCGAGCCGCCGCCGGCCTTGCGCATGTGCGGAAGGACGAGGCGCGTGAGACGAACGGCTGAAAAGAGCGTGATGCCGACAGCCTTCTGCCAGGCGGCGTCGTCCAGATCATCGAAGCGCCCGGGCGGTGGACCGCCCGCGTTGGAGACGAGGATATCGATGGTCCCGAACTTATCGATCGCGGTCTTCACGAGCTTCTGGCAGCCCTCGGCGGTGCCCACGTCCGCGACGGTCCACTGCACATCTGCGCCGGTCCTTCGTTGCACGTCCTCGGCCGCCGCGCGGATCGCCGCTTCGTCGCGGCTGCACATGACCACGCGCGCACCCTCGCGGGCGAACTCTTCGGCGACCGCACGGCCGAGACCCTTGCTCGATGCGGCGACGATCGCGACTTTGTCGCGGAGGCCCAGATCCACGGCGGTATCGTGCCACTACACGCCCGAGCACCGCGGTGCGTCCTCCGGCTAGAGCATCCCCGCCGCGACGGCCGCGACGATGGCGGCCGCCAGCACCAGCCGATAGGCCACGAACCAGTTGAGCGAGTGGGCGCGCAGGAACCGGACCATGAAGGCCACAGCCGCGAGCCCGGATAAGAACGAGAGGACGAAGCCCACCGCGAGCACGTCTGGCTGGGCGAAGAGCTCCGCAGCCTTCCGCGCGTCAAGGAGTGTCTTCGCGCCGGCGCCGAGGATCACGGGCGTCGCGAGGAGAAACGCGAGGCGCGTCGCGTCCTCGCGCCGCAGCTCGCGAACGAGGCCGGCCGAGATCGTGATGCCTGAGCGCGAGATCCCAGGGATCAGCGCGATCGCTTGCGCGACACCGATGAGGAGCGCGTCGGTAACTCCAACCTCGCTCATCGCGCGACGTTGGCGTGCGATGGCCTCGGCAGCGACGAAGATGATGGATCCGACGACGAGGCCGGCCGCGATGATGAGCGGTCCGCGTAGCTCGCGCGAGACCGCCGACTCGAAAAGGACGCCGGCGATCGCGGCGGGTGCGGTCCCGAGGACGATCAAGGCGGGCATACGCCACCGTCCACGGAAGAGGCCGACGACGAGGTCGATCCACGTTCGCGCGAAATAGAGGAGAACGGCGAGGGCGGTGCCCAGATGCAGCGCGACATCGAACGAGAGGCCGAACCGTTCGGGGTCGAGTTTGAGGAGATCGCTCACGAGAATGAGGTGGGCGGTCGAACTCACCGGCAGGAACTCGGTGAGGCCCTGAACGATGCCGAGCAGTGCGGCCGCGGCGAGGTCGTTCACTTCATCCCCTTCCGCGCCGACGCGAGTGCCTCACGCGCCTCTCGGTCGTTATCGCGCACAAGATCGAGATTCTTTGCCCAGGCGCGGCGGTGGCCCGCGTCGATGAAGCGCATCGCGACGCTGCCGTCGAAGGCTCCGACGCCGCCCTTCGCCGCCGCGTCAGCCGAATACCCGTACGACTCCGCGGCACGGAGCAGATCGGCGCCGGGCGCATTCGGCAAGAGACCGCGGGCGGCACGGAGGAAGCGCGCGGCAGCGCGACGCTTGTCCACGAGGACCGAGCGCATCGCATGATCCGCGAACGCCGCGCTTCCCGCGTGCTTCGCGTCGCTCCATCGCGTGTCGTCTCGCAGCGCCGCCGTCCAGGACGTGAGGGCGCGATCGCTCGATTCGCCGGCGGCGAGCGCGGCGTCGATGCCTTCTCGGAGCGCGTGTGGACGGTCGGGTGGCGCGGTCTTGTCCAAGAAGATCAGGCCACCTCGATCCTCGCTCTCGAAATCGGGCCAGCCCGCCCGTCGCGGATCGTCGCCTTTGTCGAAGAAGGTACGGGCGAAGAAGGTCGGACCTTCTTCGTCATAACCGACGACGAGCCCGTACTCGGGAGCGCCGCCAAGACCGAAAACGAGCGGGGGTAGATGTCCGTCGATCGCCTCGATCACGCGATCGAGGACGAGGGTCCGCATATCTTCATCGTATGGGGCCGGCTCGGGGTCGAGCCGCACGCCGGAGGCGCGCGCCGCGCGCGCGAACGTGTCATGGTCACGTGGTGTCGCGGCGAGCGGATCCCATCCCGCCTCGTCGATCGTCGTGGTGAACGCAGCGCCCGAAGACCCCATGAGCCAGTCGTACTCCGCGCCGGTCGCGACCGCGAGCGCATAGGGAAAGGTGGTGTCGTGCCCTTCGCCGAACCGGAGAGGCCCGACGTCCTTGAGGATGCGGCGCTTGGTCAGGCGGCGATCTCGGGGAACGCGTGCTTCAGGAGGGTGCAGGCCTGAAGCGTCACCCATTTGCTCGCGTCGACGCGCGACGGCATGCGCGCGGCATACGGCGCGCGCCCGGCCCAACGCCCGCGGGGATCCTGCCGGGCGAGGAGCCATCCGATCGCGGGCTGCGCCCGGTCGTCGTCGATCGCGCCGGCGGCATCGAGGGCACGGAGCACGAACAGGACATCGGCCTGATAGAAGAGAGGGAAGGAGAGCTGCCGCCAGAGATAGCTCGGCGCGGTGTCGGTCGGATAGCGTCCTCGCTCCACTTTGAACGACAGCAGGAATTCGACGCCGCGTCGCAGCGTGCGCTGTATCTCGCGAGTGCGTGCGCTCTCGGGGATCGCGGCGAGGCCCCAGATGAGCCGCGCGTAACCCCATGCGCAGGGTTGCTCGCCGTTGATCCAGCACGCCGCGTCGAACTCCTTTGAGTCGCGCAGGAGTCGCTGGACCAGCGGCTCCAGCCGCTCGTCATTGCCATAGCCCGCCATGGCGACGTACCGGACGACGCTCCCGACCATGCACGACGCGCCGTGATCCCTGTTGAAGACCCACTCCATTCCGCCGCGTCCGGGGCTGCCGAGCTCATCGAGGACGTAGCGCGCCGCTCGACGCACGCGTGGGTCCCCTGGATCGACCCCGTACTCGACGAGGAGCAGGTTCGCCCAGTGGGTCCCTTCGTATTTGGGGCCGTACAGATTCGCGCCGGGCCAGCTCGAATCCGGCTTCTGGCGCCGCAGGATTGTCGAGATTGGTGGCGTGCTCATGGCGCGCTGCTGCGCCTCGCGGAGCTCAGGATCGCGCGCGCTGCGATCCAGGAGCAAACGTAGAGTCTGAGCGCGGACCGCCGGATCGCTTCGTTCGAGGAGCCATGGCACCGGGTCGCCCTTCAAAAGAGAGCGCCAGGACATCAGGCGCCTCCGATGGACAACTCGGAGATGACGAGCGTGGGGCTGCCGAGCCCGCCTGGTCCGAATACGAGATCCGCCCCGACACCGACGACCGAGTTCAAAAGGTGCGTGAGGTTTCCGGCGATGGTGATCCCCTGCGCTGGGTGCAGGCGGTTCCCGCGCTCGAGATAGTTCCCGGTCGCCCCGAGCGAGAACTCGCCGGACACCGGGTCGACCGTGTGCAGGTTCAGGAGCGACGTGATGGCAAGAGCGTGGTCGAGACCGGCCACGATAGAGCCCGTGTCGTCGGTCCCGGCGGCGGTGAATAGGTTGGAGGGCCCGATGCGCGCCGGCGAGCCGTAGCCGCCGCGTCGCGCGTTTCCCGTCGGCGCGCTGCCGAGCTTCCGCGCGGTTTTGAGCGATGTGAGGTAACCGCCTAGCACGCCGCGGTCGATGAGCGTGCGCGTCGTTGTCGCGACGCCCTCGCCGTCGAAGGGCGCACTGCGCAGACCGCGTGGTCGTCGCGCGTCGTCGACGATCGTGATCTTCTCGTTCGCGACGCGCTGTCCGATCTTGTTCGCGAACAGGCTTCGTCCCTTCAGCACGTTGTCCGAGGAGAAAAGCGGTCCGATCGCGCGGAGAAGCTCCATCGCCATCCACGGATCGAGCACGACCGGGACTTTTTGTGTGGCGAGCGGCTTTGCCCCAAGTTTTTCGACCGCCCGTTTCGCTGCGGCCTCTCCGACGCGAGCCGGCTCGAACTCCCCGTAGCGGCGCGCGGCTTCGCCGTGGTAGCCGATCTGCCGGTCGCCGTTCTCGGAAGCGACCGCCGAGGTCATGGCGCCGCAGTACGACTCGCGAAACGAGGCGCGCACCCCCGTGGTCGTCGCGATGATCGTGGTCGACTCGGAGTCGCTGTACGTCGTCTTGCGGAACTGCTTCACACGCGGATCGGTCGCCCTGGCTGCCTCCTCCACGGCAAGGGCGATCGCAGCGCGCTCGCTGAGCGGGCGATCCACGATCCCGGCTTGGTAGATGTCGAGGTCCGCGTCGTCGATCGGCCGCGTCGCGAGTGCCAGATCCTCATCGCGTTCCGTCAGCGCGGACATGCGCCGCGCAGTGTCGACGCAGGCGCGGATCCCATTCGCGGAGAGATCGCTCGTGTAGGCAAAGCCGAGTCGCTGTTGGTCGAGCACGCGGATGCCAATGCCCCGTTCGCCGCGAGCGATGACGGCTTCGATCGCGCCCTCCTTTATCTCGACAGAGCCGGACTGAGCTTCGCGCAAGAAGACCTCGCCGGCCACGACGCCGCTCGCCTTCAATCCATCCAGAGCGATGTCGACGGTTGCCTCGTTTGTCAGGCGCTCGCTCAATGCGAGGTCCTCGTTACGGACGGCGGGTCCTGTCCCGGGGTCGGGGTCGCACGCTCGCCTACCGGTCCGCTCCAAGCGCGTGCCACCGGTTCCGAGCGACGCGGCCGGTGAGCGGCTCGCGCGCAACCCGCTTCCCCGTGCCACCCGCCGTCGGCGAGGTGGAGCTTCACTTGAGCTTTCCCCCTACGACAACGGACGGAATTCGGATCGTCGGCTGAGCGTCGGCGACCGGTGCGCCCTGGCCGTCTTTTCCGCATGTTCCAGTCGAGTAGCCGAGATCGGAGCCGACCATGTCGATCTCGCTCATGAGCTTCGGGCCTTGGCCTACCAGCGTCGCTCCTCGCAGGGGCTCAGCCAATTTTCCATCTCTGATGCGATAGCACTCCGTGATTTCGAAGGCGAAATTGCCCGACACGACGTCGACTTGTCCGCCGCCCATCTTCTTGACGAAGACCCCGTCTTTGACGGACCGAAGGATCTCCGCCGGGTCCGATGTGCCAGGCGCGATCATCGTGTTCGTCATCCGGCAGATCGGCAGGTAGCGGAAGGATTCGCGCCGAGCGTTGCCGCTTCGCGCGATGCCGAGCTTCTCGGCGTGCTTTCGGTCGGAGAGGTAGGTACGCAGCACGCCGCTCTCGATGAGGACGGTTCGGTTCGTCGGTGTGCCTTCATCGTCCATCGCCGAGGTGCCGCGCTTGTCGGGATCTGTACCGTCGTCGATCACGGTGATGAGCTCGCTCGCGACCTTCTGCCCGATCCGGCCTGAGTACACCGAAAGGCCTTTCAGGTTTAGGTCTGCCTCCAAGCCGTGGCCCACCGACTCGTGGATGAGCGTCCCACCGGCCTCGCTCGAGAGCACAACCGTGTAGGTGCCGGCGGGCGCGGGCTCGGCTCCGACATTCAGCACCGCGCGGCGCGCGGCATCGGTTGCCGCTTGCTCGACCGCTTGGTCGGTCAGCATCTCGAACCCGGCCGTACCGCGGATCGCCTCGACTCCCGATTCAAGGACGTCTCCTTGCTTGGCGACCACATGGACAGCCAAGTTCACACGCACGCGGGTGTCAGTGCGGAAAAGGCCCTCGCTATCCGCGACGAGCACTTCCTGAATGCTCTCGCCGTAGGTGGCGGTCACCTGGTGGACCCGCGGATCGAGAGCTCGTGCGACCTTGTTCGCACGGCGGAGAAGGCCGACTTTTTGTTTGACCGCCACCGACCGGGGGTCGATCGCCACCGTGGAGTGTCTCGGAAGCTCGTCTGGCTCGGGCTCGTCGGCTTCATGGAGCTCGCCGCCCTCGGCGACGCTTCGCGCCGCGCGTCCGGCGAGGGCCATTAGGTCATCCCCATCGGCGACGTTGCCATTCGCGTACGTTGTGCGCTCGCCGCTTGTGATTCGGATCCCCGCGCCCTGATCGACGCCGGAGATCGCGTCCTCAATGCGGTTGTCGTCGAGGATCAGCTGAAGCGTCTCGTGACGCTCCCAGAAGAGCTCCGCCCAATCGCCGCCTCGCGAAAGTGCGGTG
>VBEY01000189.1 GCA_005889295.1 Chloroflexota bacterium
GACCGGGCCGTCACGCGGGCGCAAGCCGCTCTCCGAGCTTGTCAGCTTCGATCGTTTCGGTGAACCCAGGCGCTAACAAAACGAGGCCTCGGCGCCCGCCGCCTTAGCTAGTCGAAGAGCTCTCCAATCTCACCGAGATCCGAGAGGAGAGCCGATGCGGAATAAGCCGCGATCACGGTCGAAATTCGGATCGCGAGTGCTCGGGCCAACGCGGCTACCCGACCGGAGACCCCCAGCTTTTCGTAGATGTGCTCCAGGTGTTTCTTCACCGTAGCCGGCGAGATCCCTAGCGTTCTGGCGATCGCCGCGTTCGTCTTGCCCTTCCCAACCTCTAGCAGGAGCTCCTTTTCGCGCCGACTCAAGGGAAGCTCCTCGACAACTTGCGCGAGGGCTAAAGGCCGCACTTCTACCGCAGGTGGATTAAGCACGAGATCGAAGGTCAAGCTTCCGCCGCAACCGGTCGCCGTGACCGTGGTTCCTGGCGTACGTTCATCGCCCGAGGCGCGAATGATCTCCAACCACTTCCCCCGGTGCCGGAGTTTACGCCAGCCAATACGCCGAACGGCGTATTGGCACATCGCGGGTTCCTCCTAGCGTCAGCCGTCGACGTTGGATCAAACGTCGGCGCACAGAGGGAGGGAGTCATGGTGGTCCGTGTCTTTGTCTGCTTCGTTCTGAGCGCGCTCGCGCTCTCCGGCGGCCTCGCGTCCGCCGCACCGCGGTACTCCGATTGGGGGAACACGACCTACTTCGCCGCGGTCAATACCCCCGAGTTGGAGTTCGCGAACGGGATCTCAAAGGATGGGCTCACCTTCTACTTCCAACGAGGCAACGCTTTGGCCAACGGCGAGGACATCTGGATCGCCCATCGGGCGAGCACCGACGCGCCCTGGGACGCGCCGTTACGGCTACCGGATACGGTGAACTCGGCCTTCAACGATCGTGCCGCGATCGAATCATCGGATGGGCACTGGTTGTACCTCGCCAGCAATCGGCCCGGCGGGAAAGGCGACTTCGACCTGTATGTCTCATGGCGCCAGCACACCCACGACGACCTCGGATGGCAGGCGCCCGTGCCCCTCACGTCCATCAACACTGTCGGCTTCGACTCGGGACCCACGGTCTTCGAGGACGAGCAAACGGGCACGCTCGTGATGTATTTCGTCAGCAACCCCGCCGGCTCCCAGAACGCGAACGTGGACATCTACCGCGCGATACAGATGCCGGACGGATCCTTCGGTCAGGTTGAGACCGTGAGCGAGCTCAACAGCACGGCGAACGAGGGACGGCCCTACGTGCGGCATGACGGACTCGAGATCTTCTTCAACTCCGCCCGACCGGGGCTCGGCTTGACCGACATCTGGGTCGCGACCCGCGGTTCGACGGCGGAGCCGTGGTCACCGCCGGTGCTTGCCCCTGGTATCAACACCAAGTTCGCCGACAACGTGCCGGCACTCTCGTGGGACGGGCGGACGCTCTACTTCTCATCGAATCGGAGTGGCAGTAACGGCGAGATCTACTACGCGACCCGACAAAAGGTGCACGGAAAGCCATAGGAAGAGGGAGGGAAACGTGTCGAACCATCGGTCACGCATCCAACGGCGGGGGTCCGCGCTCGCCGTAACGCTTGTCTCGCTCGTCGCTCTGGCGCTTCTCGCTCCGCCCGCCGCCGCCAGTCCGCAGTGGTCCGACTGGTCGGCACCCGTCTGCCTCGGCGCGACCATCAACTCATCCGCGGAGGATGCCGGCCCCGCAGTCTCAAAGGATGGTCTCGCCTTCTACTTCTATTCGACCCGCGCGGGCGGGGTGGGCGGCGAGGACATCTACGTTTCGTACCGCGCATCTACGCACGCGCCCTGGGGAACGCCCGTCAACCTCGGGACGCCGATCAATACCACGGCGAACGAGCGCGTGCCGGCCTTCTCGCGGGACGGCCACTGGATGTTCTTCGCCAGCAATCGCACCGGCGGCGTGGGCGGGAATGATCTCTGGGCTTCGTACCGGCTGCACACGCACGAGGATTTCGGAGAGTTCGGGTGGCAGACGCCGAAGTTCGTTGTCGGTGTCAACACCCCCTTCGGCGAGGCAGGCCCGAGCTACTTCCAGGACGACGCGGGGACGGCCTTCCTCTACTTCAACAGCAACAAGCCTGGCGGGCTTGGTAGCGCAGACATCTATGTCGCCGTCCAGCAGCCGGATGGCTCATTCGGCGCGGTAGCGAACGTCACGAGGCTGAACAGTCCGTTCTTCGACGCGCGAGCCACGATTTCGCACGACGGCCTGGAGGTCATCTTCAACTCGAATCGCGCGACGGGAAGTCTTCTTGGCCAAGTCGATCTCTGGTCCGCCACGCGCGAGGGCACGTCCGGGGCATGGTCGACGCCCACAAGCCTGACCGCCCTGAAAACGGCCGCGAGCGACTACACGCCCTATCTTTCGGCGGACCGCCAAACGCTCTACTTCGCGTCGGACCGCGCAGGCGGCCTCGGGGCTGGCGACCTCTGGGTGTCGACGCGTACGAAATCTTCGGGGAAGCCCTAGACGGAAGAGGGCCGCGGCTTCGCGCCGCGGCCCTCTTTCTTATTCCAGGTAGTCCTTGAGCTTGCGGCTCCGCGAGGGGTGCCGCAGCTTGCGCAGCGCTTTCGCCTCGATCTGGCGGATGCGCTCGCGAGTCACGTTGAACTCGCGACCGACCTCCTCGAGCGTCCGGGTGCGGCCGTCCTCGAGCCCGAACCGCAGCTGCAGCACGCGCCGCTCGCGGCCGGTGAGTCCTTCGAGGACGGACTCGACCTGCTCCTTGAGGAGCTTGTGACTCGCCGCGTCGGAGGGCGCGAGGGCCTGGTTGTCCGGGATGAAGTCCCCGAGGTGCGAATCCTCTTCCTCGCCGATCGGCGTCTCGAGCGAGACGGGCTCCTGCGAGACCTTCACGATCTCGCGGACCTTGTCCGCGGTGATGAGCATCCGCTCCGCGATCTCCTCCGCGGTCGGCTCACGGCCGAGCTCCTGGAGGAGTCCACGCGACACGCGAATGAGCTTGTTGATCGTCTCGACCATGTGGACCGGGATGCGGATCGTCCGCGCCTGGTCCGCGATCGCACGCGTGATCGCCTGGCGGATCCACCACGTCGCGTACGTCGAGAACTTGTAACCCTTGCGGTAGTCGAACTTCTCGACCGCGCGGATGAGACCGATGTTCCCCTCCTGGATCAGGTCGAGGAAGCTCATGCCGCGGCCGATGTACTTCTTCGCGATCGACACGACGAGACGAAGGTTCGCCTCGGTCAGGTTGTGCCGA
>VBEY01000139.1 GCA_005889295.1 Chloroflexota bacterium
CCGGTCGGGTCGACTTCATCTGGCTCACCTCGCCGGACTTCACGCCGACGGACGCCGAACAGTCGCCGTGGTCCGTCACGTTCGCCCAGACAACGAACGGCACCGCTCTTGTGCCGAAGTTCAGCCAGACCTCGGCTTCGAGCGGGGTGATGCACGTCGGCGGGATCTGCACCAACGGCATCTTTTGCAGTGTCAGTGGCGGCAACCGCGATCTCGCCGACTCGATCTCGATCGTGATCGACCGCGGCGGAAGCGCGGCGCTCGTCTGGACCGACCAGGGAAGCGTGCTGAACGGCCCGACCCACATCACATACGGCTGCGTGACGGCGCAGCAGTCAGCGATCGTAGGCGCGCAACCGGGAACAAGCTGCAAGGGTCCGGCCGGGCCGTAGCCGTTCACGACGAATGCGAGAGCGCGCCGGCGTTCGCCGGTGCGTTTCTCGTTAGGGCAGTACTTCGACCGTCGCGGTGAAGAGCGCGAGGAGGAGCGGACACGCCGCGCCGCTCGGGCAGTTCACCCCGCCGCTCGCCTTGATCGTCGAGCGGCCCGCCGATCGCGCGAGCCAGATGGCCTGGGTTCCACGCACGAGCAGGTAGTTTCGATTCGCTTCGAGCGAGAGGACGGCGCCGTCCGGCGGCTCGAGCTGCCAATTGATGTCCTCGCCGAGCGCGACCTGGACGTGATCGCCAACGTGCGCGGTCAGGGTCTGCTGGTTCCAGGCGCGCGTGACCGTCACGGTTATCACCGGGGTGGGCGACGGGTCCGATCCGCCTGGTCCGCCGGCGCTGCCGCAGGCGGTGACTAGCGTCGCGAAAGCGATGGCGGCCAGGCGAGCTCTCATGCCGCTAGAACGACGACCGCGTCGGCAAGTTCCCGCGGCCGGTCGAGCGGCACGTTGTGGCCCGCGTCGAGCTCCATGAGGCGCCCGTCGGCGAGTGTCTGGACCATGCGGCGTGCGGTGTCTTCTGAGAGAACATTCGAGCGCGTGCCGCGTACCACCAGGGTCGGGCATGTGATCGAAGCGAGTGCGGCCCATCGATCCTCGGCCGGCATGCGACCGCTCATGATCCGCTCGAGCGCCGCGGGGTCGGACCGCCAGACGAGTCCGCCGTCATCGATGCGGAACGCGAACGCGAGGCGATTCTCGTAGACCGCGGGCGGGTAACTCGGCGACGTTCGCTCGAGATACGCGCGCGCCTCCGCGCGGTCCGCGAACCGCGCGGGCCGCCCCGTGAGGAGCCGCTGCGCACGCTCTGCGCCCGCCGGCAGCGGGTCCGGGCTGGCGTCGACGATCGTCAGGGCGCGCACGCGCTCGGGGTAGCGCGCGGCGAGGTTGATCGAATGCAGTCCCCCCATCGAGTGGCCCACGACGACCGCGTCCTCGGTCCCGGTCGCGTCGAGCACGGCGAGGGCGTCGGCCGCGAAGTCCGCGAGCGCGTAGCCCTGAGCGGGGCGTCCGCTTTCGCCGTGGCCGCGCGCATCAGGTGCGATGAGCCGGAGCCGGCCGGCGATCGAATCGGCGAAGAGATCCCAGTACCGGCCGTAGTTGCCGATGCCGTGGAGAAGCAGCGTCGGTGGACCGGCGCCAGGCCACGTCCAGTAGACGAGCTCGGTGCTTTCGCGAGTGACGGTCCCGCGCGTGGGCATCACCCGAAATACTCTTCCACCGTGATCGCCGACCTCCGCACGCTCGTCGACCGCCGGGAGCTCCTCGTCGACTTCGCCTGGCGCGAGCTTCGCGCCCGGTACAAGGGCTCGGCGCTC
>VBEY01000140.1 GCA_005889295.1 Chloroflexota bacterium
CTCTGGATCCCGCTCCTGGTGGCGCTGCAGATCGTGATGAACCTCGGGTTCGCGTATCTCCTCAGCGCGCTCGCGGTGTTCTTCCGCGACGTGCAGCACATCCTCGGCATCCTGCTGCTCGCGTGGTACTTCCTGACCCCGGTGCTCTTCCCGGTCGCCGTGCTGAGCGATCGGCCGGAGCAGCTGCGCCTCCTGTACCTCAACCCGATGACCGCGATCATCGTCGCGTACCAGCGCGCGCTCCTCGACGGCTTGGGTCCGGAGTGGGACGCCCTTGCGTATTC
>VBEY01000190.1 GCA_005889295.1 Chloroflexota bacterium
AGCGGCTCGCCCGTCCGGGTCAGCAAGCGAATGTGCATGCGCCTCCTTTACTCGACCGGCGGTGAGTGGCATGGTGCCCCTTCCGGGGTTGGGCGAGAGGAACGCCCACACACGCAGAAAACTTGAGGAGGTGTTCATGAGTACGACTATGCAAGACCTCACGATCGTTCTCGATGACAAGCCCGGAACGCTTGCGAAGGCGGCCGAGGCCATCGCCGCCGAGCGCATCAACATCGAAGGCGGCGCAACGATCAACTGTGGCGGGGAAGGGATCTTCCACGCCCTGTTCAAGACAGAGCAGGATGCGGGCAGCGCGAAGCGCGCGCTTGAGAAGGCCGGCTTCAAAGTGCGGGCGCAGGAGCCCGTAGTCGTCGAACAAGCTCAGGACAGGCCAGGGGAGGTGGCTCGCATCTTCCGGGCAGTCGCCGACGCCAAGGTGAACGTAGAGTTCACCTACGTCGCGACGAACACGCGAGTCGTGATCGGGACCAAGGACGTCCAAAAAGTGTCCGAGGCGCTCGGAGCCCCGACCATTACGGGAGCCCGCCGCTAGCACCTCGCCCAACCCCGGGCGCGATTACTGTTCGAACGCGAAATGCTGCAAGCGCTGCTTGCGATCATCCTCATTGACCTCTCGCTCTCGGCCGACAACGCGCTGATCATCGGTCTTGTCGCTCGCGATCTGCCGCCCGAGCATCGGCGGCGCGCCATCGTCGTCGGTGGCGCGCTCGCGGTCCTCTTCCGTGTCGTTCTTACGGCCCTGGCCGCGGTCCTCCTCACGATCCCGTATCTGCAGCTCGTCGGCGGCCTCGCGCTGCTCGTGATCGCGTACCGCCTCGCGCGTCCGGGTGCGCATGACGGCGAAGCCTCGCCTTCGGCGACGAGCCTGCGCGGAGCGATCTGGATGATCGCCGTGGCCGACCTGACGACGAGCCTCGAACACGTCCTCGGCATCGGCGGCGCGGCTCAAGGCGACATCGTCCTGCTCGTGATCGGACTCGCGATCTCGATCCCCATCGTTCTGGCCGGCAGTGGGTTTGTGGCGAACATCGTGGGCCGCTTCCCGTGGCTCATCTGGCTCGGCGTGCTGGCCCTCGTCTGGACCGGACTCGACCTCTTCATGGACGATCGCGCGATCCATCCCCTCATCCCGGATCACTGGGCGATCGACGTGGCGTTCACCGCGCTGGCGGTCATCCTCATATTCGTGTTCACGCGGCCGCGCGCTCGGATTGCTAGCGGACGGTGACCTCGATGTACACGCCCTGGTCCGGGAGCCAGGCGATGCCGTCGACGACCGGCCGCACGTTCAGCCGGAACGTGCCCGGAGTGACTCCTCGAATCTTGAAGGTGAACGTTGCGACCTGACCAGGCGGCACGACTGCCTCGGTCTGCACGGCCGGGCGCTCGGCGTTGGCCCAGTCGATCGCCATACGGTCATCGAACTGCGAACCGTCCGTGACGTAGCCGAGCCGCGCTTCCGAGGCTGCCCCGCGGACCCAGGCGACCTTTCCGGTATTGCGGAAATTGAAGGTGAGCGCGGTCTCCGCTCCGACGGCGATCGTCGGCGACGGGCTCTGTGAGACCCACTCGCTGTTGAGATCGCCGGGCGTCGGTGGAGCTACCGACGGCGGCTGCGACGTCTGTGCGTTCGGGGCAGGGGCGTTTCGCGGCGTCGGCGTTTCTCCGCCGCGGGTCAATGTGACGAGGAGGAGGATGATTCCGATCGCGCCCGCGAAGACCATCGCTCCCCGGTGCGTCCCACCGTTGTCCGTTCCGTACGTGCGCGTGTCGATGGACCGGAGTCTGCCTGGAAAGGAGCGTCACCGCTCGCCAGAGCTGAATCAAGGCACCCGCAGGCGCGACTAGGCGGCGGACTCTCCCAGGTTGTCGATCGCCGCGCGTACGCGCTCGGCCGTCACCCCGAGCGACATAAGGACCTGCCAGGCGACATCCTGACCTTCCGCGGCGATCCCGAGGAGAAGATGCTCGGGTTGGACCATGTGGCGGTTGCGCGCGTCCGCCTGACCGATCGCGATCTCGATGACGCTCATCGTCCGGGGCGTGAGCGTCAGCTCGCTGGCCGTCGTCGGCCTCGGTTGCGTCGGCACCGCTTTGGCCACGCCGGCGTAAACCTGCTCGAGCGTCACGTTGAGCTCGCCGAAAATCCGCTTGAGCGGCTCGTCCGGTACGGCGATTCCGACCATTCGCAGGAGGCCGAGCAGCAAATGCTCGGTGCCGACGTGCCTGTGGCCCAGCTGTGTGGCCTCGTCCTGCGCGAGCGCAAGGACGCGCTTACTCCGATCGTCGATGCGATCGAACGGACCGGTCGGGTGCGGTGCCTGCGCCGTCGGCTGTTCAGGATGCTGCTGACCGAGGGTCGCGATCACCTGATGCCGGACCTTCTCGAGCGATACGCCAAGCGACTCGAGGACGCCGGACGCGATCCCCTCGCCTTCGCGCACGATGCCCAACAGAATGTGCTCTGTCCCGACGTGGCTGTGACCGA
>VBEY01000191.1 GCA_005889295.1 Chloroflexota bacterium
GCGACCGCCTGAGCGCGGATACCCGACGGGCCCGGCCGAAGATCAGGCAGCCGTAACTCGGGAACGTACTGGCGAAGTGCCGCGAGAAACAGCCGCCTCGAGTAGTCACGGATGATCTCGGCGATACCTGTACGCCAGTAACGGAGGGCCATCTTCCGAAAACCCGCATATCCGATGTACCCCATGGTCTCGGCGAGGTCGACATCGCTCCCGCGGTACGCCTCCGCCCCGAACGCCAGAACGGCATTCGGCCCCAACCACACATCTCCATTCATCCGCGGTGTGAAGTGCACGCCGAGAAACGGAAAGCGAGGATCCGGGACCGGGTAGATGAGTCCCCGGACGAGATCGCGGCGCTGCGGAGCGAGCTGGTAATAGTCGCCCCTGAAGGGAACGATCCGCACGGCATCGGACCCGCCTATCTGCCGCGCGATCGCGTCGCTACCGACCCCCGCGCACGCGATCAGCTGTCCGCACTCGATCGTGTCGACGCTCGTGGTCACGGCAACGTGGGCCGAGTGGGTGCGGAGTGCCACGACCTTGGTGCGCAAGCGGACCTCGGCGCCCGCGCGAGTGAGGTCCGCCGCGAGAGCACTCGTCACGGCGCTGAAATCGACGATGGCGGTACCCGGGACGTGGAGCGCCGCGATGCCCTGGACATGCGGTTCGTGGCCGCGGATCGAAGGCTGGTCGAGCCGCGCCACCCCAGCGACCCCGTTCGCAATCCCTCGGCGCTGAAGCTCGTCGAGCGCTTTCAGCTCTTGCGCTTTGATGGCCACGATGAGTTTGCCTATCCGCGAGTAGGGGATCCCCCGTTCATCGCAGTACTCGGTCATGGCTCGCGCGCCGGCGACGCAGAAACGCGCCTTCGCGCTGCCGGGCGCGTAATAGATCCCTGAATGGATTACGCCGCTGTTGCGTCCACTCTGATGGAGAGCGAGCGCGTCCTCTTTTTCGAGCACGACGACACGCGCTCTGGGGTTACGTCTCAGGAACTCTCTTCCGGTAGCAAGGCCAAGGATCCCGCCGCCCACGATCGCGAGGTCGTACGTCGTCAATCAGAAGCGGGCTTTCCTGCCGTAGAAGCCTTCGGCGAATCCCTCGGGAGCGGCGCACTCCATGCCGCGGATCCGGGCCACCGCCCGGAATAGCTCAGCGGTGAACCAGGGCTTCGCTGCCTGCGATGGGAAGTGCCTCAAGACGAGATCGATCTTACGATCCAGAGTTGACGTCGCAAGGGAGGCGAAGAAGTTGGGCGACCCGAAGTCACCATCGTACTTTGGGATCTCGTACTCGAGGATGAAGTGGTCGCGCCACGTGTTCCAGGTCAACTCCGATATGAGGCGGTGATCCTGGTGCCGGTCGTCCCGATAGTGGGTGAAAACGACGTCGGGCGAGAAGTCACGCTTTAGCGCCTCGAACTCGTCCTTCACCGCGGCACCTGAGTATGGAAGGAAGCCGTCCCGGTAATCACGGACGACAACGTGCGCGGTCGAGACCCCTTCGAGGAACGCGCCGGCCGACGCGCGCGCTTCTTCGGCCCGCTCGGGCGTCGCGGCGAAGACGATCCACAAGACTTCGAGCCCGCAGCGCTCGGCCGCAAGGCGCAGGATCGTGCCCCCGCAGCCGATCTCGATGTCGTCGGAATGCGCGCCGAGCGCGAGGATCCGCTTCGGTCCAGCTCCGTCCCCGAACAGCCCAATGTTTTGCATCGCGATCCGCTACATCAACCGGTCGCGCAGAGCTTCGGCTAGGCCGTCGCTTTCTGGAGATTGAAACGAGGCTTCCAGACCTCCCACGGGACCTGCCCTCGCGAATACATGTCCTCGAGCAGCTGTTTCTCGCGGAAGGTGTCCATGCAAGCCCAGAAGCCGTCGTACTGATGGGCCAGTAATTTCCCCTCGGCGGCGAGGCGCTGAAACGGCTCCTCGACGAGATCTTCGCCGTCATTGATGTAGTCGAAGATCTGGCTTCGAAGGGCAAAGAAGCCGCCATTGATGCGAACACCGGAGTCTCTGACGTGTTTGATGCTTCGGACGCGTCCGCCTTCCCCGACTTGGACCAGGCTGAAGCTGCTCGTCGGCGCTACCGTCGCAAAACACGCGACGGCCTCGCTCTCATGCTCGAAGCGGCGGATCATCTCGGGAAGCGGCAGATCCGACAAGCCGTCGCTGTAGTTGGCGAGGAACATCTCTTCATCCGCGACGAAGGGCTGGACAAGCTTGAGACGCTGACCGATGTTCGAGCTCATGCCCGTGTCGACGAATGTGATCTGCCAGTCCTGGATGTCGCTCGCCAGAAGGTCCACGGTTCTTCCGCCATTGCTCATCACGAAGTCGTTCGAGACGGTCTCATCGTAATCAAGGAAGTACTTCTTGATGCTGTCCGCTTTGTAACCAAGGCAGAGGATGAATTCTTTGTGTCCGTAGTGCGCGTAGTACCGCATGAGATGCCACAGGATTGGTCGGTAGCCGACAGGCACCATCGGCTTGGGAATCGACTCCGAGTACTCGCGCAGTCGCATACCTAGGCCGCCGCAGAAGATGACTACTTTCATGAATTCGCTCCCACAAAACCGGCCGCCATCCAGACAACCTCGCTTCCTCGGCCCGCGCGACACGCGCCTTCGGCCGCGGTAGAGATTCCATGGCGTGCGGATTGAGTAGACATTGACGCCTGGTGAAGCCCGCGGGCCCTCGCTCGGTCGGTAGGGGCCTTTTGGGCAGCAATGTCATGCGGTTCGGCAGGTCTCCTCAATTCAAAAGCCGTTCGATGAGCGCCGTGGCCGCCGGTCCTCGGGCTGTTCGGGTCGCGTTCGCTGCCCGGCAGGGCGCCGACCCCTCGCGGCGACGGCTTGGTCTGACAGCCAAACTCCTGAGCGGCATCCTGGTCGCGTCGCTCTTCCCAGCCAGCGCGATCGCGGCGGGTCCTATCGCATCCTCCACCTTCATCGGCACGGAGGATCCCCTCTTGGAAAACGGCGCCTGGGCAGCTTTGACGTCGTTGTCACCCAATGGTGGCCGTTTCCAGAAGAACAACGGAGCCTTCCCCGACAAACCCGGTCCCGATCATGCGGGTGCCCGCACCACGGCGGCGGTGCCGGTGGACCAGTTCTCCGAGATCGTCGTCGGGCATGTCGGAACCACGAACAACAACGTGGGCCCGATCGTTCGCGTCCAGGCGTCCGGACCTTCGATCGACAGCCATTACCTCTGGTGGACGAGCCAACCGAATGGCGTCAGCGGCCTCTATCGCATCGACGCGAATGGGACCAGCTACGGGAGTGCCCGGATCCTTGGGAGTTCGTCGGTCGTCGACGGAGATCGGCTCCGACTGATTGCGCGCGGGCCGGTCATTTACGGGGTCAAGAACGGGGCTCGTGAGTTCATCTACAACACCGGCCCCGACACGGTGAAATATTCCACCGGCACGACGGGGATGCTCGCGTGGGCCGGGAATGGTGTGCTCACAGATTCGAAGATCGCGTCGTGGTCGACCGACGCCGCTCCAGTCTCTTTGGGAACGTGGGCCTCGTCGACGTTCGCGGGAGTCGAAGATCCGCTCGACGAAACCGACCGCTGGTATCCGCTGCCGGGCTATTCCGGCTTCAGAAAAGCCGGCGTCGCGATCGGGAAGGACGGGGCACACACCGCCTCGGGGGTGTGGAGCATCGCCCCGCCAGCGAAGCAATATTCAGAGGTCACGCTGGGCACGGTTGCGCGTGGTGGCGGCGGTCCGGTCGTCCGCATCGACCGCACCAACAACGGGCAAACCGGATGGCTGCTGTTTCTCGCACCTGAGAATCTCAGCCTGTCGGGCATCTACAAGATGAACCCCGACGGAAGCTTCACCGGGGTTCGACTCTTCACTCCCGCCATCGTGTCCGGCGACAAGTGGCGGCTGACGGCCGATGGGAACACTCTCGAAGCCTTCCGGAATGGCGTGTCTCAGTTCACGTACACGACGGACGGTTCCTATGCGGCGGGGGACGTCGGGATCGAGGCGTATACCTCGGCATTCACCTTCACGGCCTGGGAGGGCGGCGACACCGGAGGAGGAGACGCCATCCCGCCGTCCCAACCCACGAACCTCGGCGCGACGGCGGTGAGCGCGAGCCAGATCAACCTCGGCTGGACCGCGTCCACGGACAACGTCGGGGTTAGCGGCTACCTCGTGGAGCGCTGCCCGGGCAATCCCTGCAGCGCGAGCTTCACCCAGGTCGGCACGGTCTCGGGCACAACCACGAGTTACAACGACGCCGGCCTGGCGGCGAGCACGACCTACGGCTACCAAGTCCGCGCGACCGACTCCGC
>VBEY01000192.1 GCA_005889295.1 Chloroflexota bacterium
CGGAGGATCTCGCCTGGACTCACGTCGGACCGACCAATGGCGTGATCACGCTCGCGCACGAGGCCCTCGCAACGTACGGGGCCGGGCCTCGCCCCGAGGCGCTGTGGATGGTGCTGCGTGGCAGTCCGGCGGTGAGCTGCGTGCAGCTCGTCAACCTCCGCGGCATCGACGACGATCGCTGGAACGTGGCACACGAGCGCGCGCCCGAGCCGCTCGAGGGCATTGAGGTACGGGCGCGCGTCGGGGTCGAGATCACCGGTGTGTGGTGGGACACGCCGGATGACAATGTCGGTCACGCCCGGTCGCTGCGTTACGAGGTGAAGGGCGGAGAGCTGCGATTCCAGATTCCACACCTCGACGTCTGGGCACTTGCATGGTGGACCGTTCGCTAGGTGACGGGTCTTATTCGACCGATGTGGCGTTGGCTGAGATGTCGATGGCGCGCGAGCCCAAGGAGGACGTCGCTCTCTCGACTCGACAGCGAACTCACCGTGCCATTAGAAAAACTGTTCAAGACCCTCAGGGCGAAGCCTTTCCCCATTGGCGGTGGACTCTGACGATTTTCCCGTTCGGCGAAGAGGCGCTAACGTCGCGCGAGGCGGCCGTCCGGAGCCGTGCCGATCCGTCCGCGGATCACGAGACGCGCAACGATCGCCGCGAGCGCCGTCGTGCTCAGGCCGAGCTGGCGTGCGAGCGCGTCGGCATCGGACGGTGATGCCGCGAGCGCGTCGAGCACCCGCGCATCATCGTCCGGGTCGTCGTCGACTCGCGTCGCTGCCCGGAGTCCAAGCGCGGCGAGCAGCATCGGCGCACCGGTCAGCGCGCGCGCCGCACCGACGGCGATGAGCTCGTTCGTTCCGGCGCAGGCCGCTGCGCCGATCGGACCCGGGACCGCGTACAACGGGCGCCGCAGCTGCCGCGCCTCCGCCGCGGTGATGAGAGCCCCAGAGTCGAGTGGTGCCTCCGCCACCACCGTGACCTCGCCGAGTGCGGCGATTGTCGAGTCCCGCTGCGCGAACGTCCACCGCTGCGCTGGCGCGTCGGGCGGGAACTCGGACACGAGCGCGCCGTGACGGCGGATCGCGTGCGCGAGCCGCCGGCGCCTCCCTCGGACCTCTTCGAGATACGACGCGATCCCCGCCCCGAGGACCGCGATCGTCTCGCCGCCGGCGGCGAGCGCGCCCTCGTGCGCGGCGCTGTCGATGCCTTGCGCGAGACCGGACACGACCACCACGCCCGCCTCGGCGAGCGCCGTAGCCAGCTCGCGTGCGACGCGCGCGCCGTACGGCGTCATGCGGCGCGTGCCGACGATGCTGATAGCTCGTCGGGCGAGGACGCGCACGTCGCCATCGACGGTGAACGGGTCGGGCGCAGCGCGAAGATCGAGCAAGCCGCGCGGGTAGCGCGGATCGGCGGGCCCAAGCGCGATCATGGGTCAGCGCGCAGGAGCAGCGCCAGCGAGACGTCGTCGGCGCGGAGCGCCTCGCTGCCCGCGAGGTCAGCCGCGGTCCGCGCGACTCTCAGGACGCGGTGATAGCCGCGCGCCGACAGGCGACGTGTTCGGACCGCCCCACCGAGCAACGCGTCGGTCTCGGCGTCGACGCGACAGAAGCGCTTGATCTCGGCCACGGTCAGGTCCGCGTTCACGCGGCGCGGGGTCCCAGCGAGGCGGGCGCGCATGCGCTCACGCGACGCCTGCACCCGATCGCGCACCACGGCGGAGGACTCGCGCCCGTCGTCGCGGAGGTGCTCGAAAGGGACGCGCGGCACGTGAACGCGCAGGTCGATGCGATCGAGAAGGGGGCCCGAAAGCCGTGCGCGATACCGCTCGATCTGTTCAGGGAGGCACGTGCATTCGCGCTCAGCGTCCCCCCAGAAACCGCACTGGCACGGATTCATCGCGGCGATGAGGACGAATCGCGCAGGATACGTCGCGGCACCGCCGGCGCGCGAGATCGTGATCGAGTGCTCCTCGAGTGGCTCGCGAAGCGTATCGAGGACGCTTCGCGAGAACTCGGCGACCTCGTCCAGGAAGAGCGCGCCGCAGTGCGCGAGGCTCACCTCGCCTGGTCGTGGCGGCGACCCGCCGCCGACGAGCGAGAGGTGCGACGCGGTGTGGTGAGGGGCGCGGAACGGACGCGCGGTGAGGACGGGATGGCGCGGGTCCGTGAGACCGGCCACGCTGTGGACCGCGCTCGCCGCGAGGGCCTCGGCATCGTCGAGCGGCGGAAGTATCGACTCGAGAGCGCGCGCGAGCATCGTCTTGCCAGTACCGGGCGGGCCGACGAAGAGAAGGTTGTGACCGCCCGCCGCGGCGATCTCGAGCGCGCGCTTGGGAGTCTCCTGCCCCGCGATGTGCGCAAGGTCGACCGAGTGGCGCGGCGCGGCGGCGCGGGGAGGCACGGCTGTCGGCGCGACGCGCGCCCGGCCCTCGAGGTGATCCACGACGCCACGAAGGGATCCGAAGCCGAAGGACTCGACGCCGCACGCCGCGGCCTCGCCCGCGTTGGCTTCGGCCACCAACACCTCACGAACGCCGCGAATCGCCGCATGGCGAACCCGTGGCATCGTGCCGCGAACCGGCCGCAGCGCGCCGTCGAGCGCGAGCTCGCC
>VBEY01000193.1 GCA_005889295.1 Chloroflexota bacterium
CGCCAATGCTGTCGTCAAAAATGATGACAGGCGCATCAGCGCTTCGGCTGTGTTCGCACGTACCAGTCTTCGACGTTCCAAAAACGCTCGCGCGGGTCGGTCAGCGGAGCGATGCGCAGTCCCTGCACGAGCCGGCTCTGCGCATACAGGTAGTCGCTGAAATACAGGAACACGACCGGAACCTCTTTCGAGATCGCTTGGAACACCGGCGCGTAGAGCTCACGGCGCGCGGCCTCGTCGAACGTTCGGCGCGCGGCCTCGAGGTTCCGATCGATCGGCAGGGTGGAGAACCCCGAAAAATTGTGGCCGGGGTCGTTCACCTCGGTCGAGTGGAAGAACGTGTACGGATCCGGATCGCCCGCCACCGCGATCTCGACAAGCAGCGCGTCGAAGGACCGCTGGCGCGCCACGCTGTCCACGAGCTGGCCGAAGGGCATCGACTTCACCGTCACGCTCATGCCCACCGCGTTCAGGTCCCGCTGGATCTCCGTCGCGGCCGCCGTGCGCGCGGGCTCATCCGACGTGGAGATCGTGAACGCGAGCTTCTGCCCGCCCTTGTCGCGGATGCCATCCCCGTCGTGGTCCTTCCAGTCCGCTTGGTCGAGTAATGCGGCCGCGTCTTCGGTGGAGAACGTGTAGCGCGTGACGTCTTTTACGTAGGCCCACGAGCTGTTCGGCACGAATTCGTCCGCCACGGTCCCACGCCCGTCAGCCGCGAGCCGCAACACACGGCCGCGGTCGATCGCTGTCGCGATCGCCTGCCGGACCGCTCGGTCGCGGAAGACAACCCGCTCGGGCCGAACGTTCAGGAACAGCGACACGAAGTTGTCTGTCGGAAGGCTATACAGGACCGCACCCTTGAGCGACCGCGCGCGCTCGGCATCCTGGCTCGACAGGCCGCCGACTCCGTCGATCTCACCGCGAGACAGCGCGAGCAGGGCCTCGGTCGAGTCGGGATAGAAGCGGAGGATGACTCTGTCGAGGTACGGCCGGTTCCGGGCGGGACGCGTGCGATAGAAGTCGTCGTTCCGCACGAGCACGATCTGTCGCGCGTCGACCTCCGCGACACGGAAGGGCCCGGTCCCGATCGGATTCGCGTTGAACGGTTGCCGGGCAAGCTCCGCGTAGGGCACGTTTCCGAGGACGTGCGCGGGAAGAAGTGGGACCGTGGTGCTGTCGGCGAACGGGCCGTACACGTCCGGCAACGTAAAGCGCACGGTGCGCGGCGCGACGCGCTCGACGCTGACGCCGCGGAAGGCGTCGCTGTAGGGACCGACGTAGCCTCGATCCTGAAGCAGCTTCACCGTGAACACGACGTCATCCGCCGTGACCGGTTGGCCGTCGTGCCATGTGGCGTCCTCGCGGATGTCGAAGGTCCAGATGCGCCCGTTGCTCTCGGTGTGGAACGCCGAGGCCAGGTCGGAAACGATCGCGCCGGTCTGGTCGTAACGCGTGAGCCCGCTGAACGCGAGGCGGGCAATATCGGAATCGACGTCGGTCGCGGCGATGACGGGATTCAGGTACTGGGGAACGCCGGCGACTCCTTCGACGTACGTCCCGCCGTAAGCCGGGTCGCCGCTCGCCGGGTTCTGATCCACCGCGATCGCCGCGACGCTGGCAACGACCATGAGCCCGATGAGGGCGATAACGATGAACTTGTCGCGCCCGGTCACCTAGCCGGTGGTCGCCTGCCGCGCGCCCCAGAGCGATATGGCGACGAAGACGAGGATGAGCACGATCGTCAACCGAAAGAGGGTTCGCTCGAGCCCGCGCCTGCTGCGATACGCGGTCGACTCACCACCGAACGTTGACGAGAGCCCCGTACCGCGCGCCTGCAGCAGGATCGAGGTGGCGACCGCGATGGCTATGACGATCTGGCTGATCTGGAGGGCGTCCATGGAAAGAAAGTCTAGCGGTCAGCGGGGCTCATAGATCCAAAGGTCACCAACGTGGTGAGCCAGTCGGTAACGGTCCAGGACCGCTCGCACGAGGATCCCGGCCCACCGCTGGCGCTCAAACCCGGGGGCCGCGTCGAGATGCTCGAGATCCGTCTGCGCGATCACGGAGTCGATGCGCCCCTCGCGGACTTGGTTGACGATCGGATCCGCATCGATGATGCCTCGCTCGACGAGACGCGACCAAAGGAAGAGATCGTCCACGACCGGCGGGATCCCGCTCTTGGCGAGCAGTCCCGAGTCTTCCACGAGGTAACGTCCATCTATGCGCAAGGCCAGATCGATCGTTCCACCGCGAAGCTGATCCGACCAAGCACCCGTGGTCGGAACGCGACCTGGCACCACGCGAAGCGGGTCGAGCACGAGGGTTCCGACGACGAGCTGCGCCAGCAAGGCAAGCGGGATAAGCGCAGTCGGTCGGAGTCTCGGCGCGATCGCGGCGATCGACAGCATGATCGCGACGGTGAGATCGAGCAGGTAGTTGATCGTCGCCCCCTCACGTCCAGAGAGAACAACAATCGCCAGCGCGCCCGCGAGGTACGCGGCCCGCGCGCCGCGGAGGCCGCCCGTAAGAGCGGCGATCCCGGCCGAGATGGCGATCACGGTGATCCCGATGAGGGCAACAGAGAGGGCCTGCTCCGCCGACCACGACAGGGCGTTCCAGGTCACGACGTGCCGCCAGACATCGGGGACCGAATCGAGGTACACGGTCACGGCCGCAGCGATAGCGGCGACCGCCGCACCGAAGCCGAGACGTCCGAGCGTCCTGCGATCCGACCACGCCAGCCACGTGACGAGCGCCGCCGCCGGTAGGAACGCGGTGGGCTTCGCAAGGGCGGCGAACACCAGCGCGAATCCCGCGATCGGGGCGAGCTCGCGGCGGCGGTCGAGCAAGACCACCGCAAGCGCGGTCAGCGCAAGCGCGACCAGGTCGGGCTTCAGCGCCGGTCCCCAGATCATCACCGGGGCGAGGGCGAGCCAGCCCGCGCCCATCGCCGCGGCGGCCAGGCGGCCGGCGCCGCGGGCGCTCAGGACGACCATTACCGCCACCGCGAGCGTCGCCGCGATGCTCGCGATGCGGCCCGAGATGAATGGATCGCCGATCGACGCGAGGTGGA
>VBEY01000004.1 GCA_005889295.1 Chloroflexota bacterium
CGCGACGAGTGGCGAGGGGATCGGGAGGCCGCCGACCTCCGCGGCGTCGCGGAGGAGTTGCCCGACGAGCCACGACACCGAACCGGCGCAGAACAGCAACCAGACCATGCGGTCCTTCTCGCGGGACGCACGCACCGCGCGGGCGGTGCCGAAGATCGCACCGATCGCGGCAGCGGTCCAGGCAAAGTCCGCGACGGCGCAACGAGCGAAGTTGTCCGTGAGCAACTGTTCGATCCCATAGACAAACGCGGCTCCGACAACCGCGGCGATGTACCGCGGCAAGGCGCCACGAGGGAGCGCGGACAGCAGTTTGCGTATCACGCCGAAAACGCTAGGGACTCGAAGCACGCGGAGAAACGCCCAGAACGTACCGATCCCGACCTCGGCGGGGGACGCGAATGGGGGAACTTGAGCGCGTACCTCCCCCATCGGTGTGAGTACTACGACCGGTGGGCTAGCTTCATCTGGTGACTGCTCCGCTCCTCACGATTTTTGACGCGCTCGTTTTCGTCGCTGTCGTCGTGCCCTTCGTCTTGCTGATCCGTCGCCGAAGCGCGATACCGAGACTGCCTGAGGCGGCGGGGCATCCGGCTCTCCCGCGAGTCTCGGTCGTCGTGCCGGCGCGTGACGAAGCGTCGGCGATTGGACGCGCGGTCGCGTCGCTCCTGGCACAGGACTACGCCGACTTCGAGGTCATCGTCGTCGACGACCGCTCGAGCGACACGACCGGGGACGTCGTGCGCGAGCTCACGGCGAAGGACCCCCGTGTCGAGGAACTTCGGGTCGACGCGCTGCCGGCGGGGTGGCTTGGCAAGAATCACGCGCTGTGGCGAGGCGCCGACCTCGCGACCGGGGAATGGCTCCTCTTCACAGACGCGGACGTCATCTTCGCGCCGGGGGCCCTTCGCAGAGCCGTCGCCTACGCGACCGCCCATGAACTTGATCACCTCACGCTCGCGCCGCGCCTCGTCGCGCGCGGCTTGGCGCTGCGCGCGTTCGTCGCCTTCTTCGGTTTCGCCTTCATCGCGCTCTGGCGCGCGTACCTCGCGAACGATCCAACGAGCAAGCGCGGCGTGGGGATCGGCGCGTTCAATCTGGTCCGTCGAGCCGCGTACGAGAAAATCGGCACGATGCGGGCGCTCTCACTTCGCCCCGACGACGACATTCGGCTAGGACGGCGTCTGCGTGCGTTCGGGTTCCGCCAGCGCGTTCTCAACGGAAACGAGCTCCTGTCGGTCGAGTGGTACCCCTCCCTACGGGCCGCGATCGCGGGACTCGAAAAGAGCATCTACTCCACCATGGAGTACCGCGTCGTCGACGCGGCGCTGGTCGTCATCCTTCTTTTCGCGACGATGGTGTGGCCGTTCCTGGGGATCATCCTTCTGGATGGCGTCGATCGGGTGCTGCTCTCCGTCGTCGTTGTGTGTCTGATGGCCGGGCTTGTCGAGACCTACCGCCAGTCGATGTCACCGACGCTCACTCCATCCGCACTCGTGATCGCGCTGCTCATGCCCTTCGCGGCCGCGTGTTTCGCGTGGGCCATCGCGCGGTCGGTCTATCTCGCCGAGACGCGCGGCGTCAGGTGGCGGGGGACCACGTATCCGCTGTCGCTCCTGCGGGCTCAGTCGGGACTTGAGGGCACCGCCGCGAACCGGAGCAGGTAAGCCTCGAGGTCGGCGAGGTCGGCGTCGCTGATGAGCTCCTTGCCGTACGCAGGCATCCCGCGGTCGTCTCCCTTGCGCACGATCTCGGTCTCGATGCGACCGCGGATCGATAGATCGCCCGGCGCGTCGCCTTCGGGTCCGTGACAGAGATGGCAGCCCAGCGCGAAGTAGATCGCCGCGCCTCGCGTTTGACGGCTGACCGATGGATCGGCCGCGGCGAGCTGCGCGAGGGTCGGTTCGGGTATCGCGAGGGCGCTCGCGGAGCCGCGCTGGAGGTGGCGGATGTACGCGACCATCGCCCAGATGTCGGCGTCCTTGTATTGGGTGCCGAACGCCGGCATCGCGGTGAAGCCGAGGCCGTTCTTCACGATCCAGAAAAGCTGCGCGTCGGTCTTGCTCTTTGCTGTGTCGGTCGTGAAGTCGGTCGCGTCGGGGTAGGTCGTCGGTCCGAAGACTCCGTGCCCGTCGCCCTTCGCTCCGTGGCAGACCGCGCACGATCCCGTATACGCGGTGCGACCGGTAGTGATTGCGCGCGAGTCGTTGGCGAGCGGGTTTGGCGCGTCGCCGCCGAGCACTCGCGACACGAGGGACACGGCCGCATCTCCGTAGAAGCGTTCGAGCGGTAGATCTTGGCGATGAGTCAATGCGAGCGGGAGGGCCACCACGAGAACGAGAACGAGCGCGGCCACCGCGCCGACTGCGGCCACGAGGAGAGACCGGCGCTTGCTCAACTGCCAGAAAGTACGTGCGGCGTGCCGGACTGGATGCGCGACGCTAGCCGGCGCGCCCGAGGGTTAGGGCGGCGTGACGTTGATGGAGTCCACCGATTCAGCGAAAGTCAGCTACCACCTACACGTCAGAGGACGATCCGGTCTTCGAATCTCTCGGTCGGGAACGCCGAACGAGCCACGAGACCAGCAGACCGGCAACTGCCGTCCCCAGCGCCAAACCAGCCGGAGAGCCCATGAATTGGATCACCTCGAGGCCGAGGTTCTTTGATCTCTCCGCCTCAGCGTCTTCGGGCTTAGGCGGCGGGGTCGCTGGGATCGAGGGGACGACCATCGTGTCTTTCTCGCCTCGCGCCACCGCTCTCCCCCGATGAGATCGTGCCTTCCTTAGGGAAAACATGTGAGCCAGGAGGGATTCGAACCCACGACCAAGAGATTAAGAGTCTCCTGCTCTACCGCTGAGCTACTGGCCCATCGAAATGGTACCGACGAGCCAGCAGCACTATCAACCGAGTTGTCCACCAACGCTATCCGCGCGCGTGTGAACCGCGGCCACTCGTGCGCTCGCTGATCTCCTTCAACGTCTCGCCAACCTTGCGCTCGTTGCCCGCGCGTGCGATTTGGGCGGTCACGATGATCCCAACGAGTCTTCCCTCATCGACCACAGGCAACCGGCGGATCTGACGATCGGCCATGACCTTCTCGGCAACACTGAGATCGTCATCGGGACCAATCGCGACGGGGTCTGCCGACATGATCTCGCTGACGCGCTGGGTCTTCGGGTCGGTGCCGGCGGCAACGCTACGAATGACGATGTCGCGGTCGGTGACGATCCCCACGAGACGGCCGTCCTCGACGACTGGGATGGAGCCGCAGTCCTGCTGTTTCATGAGCGTGGCCACCTCGCCGAGCGTCTGACCTGGCTCGACGGTCGACGGTTCTCTCGTCATCAGCTCGCGAACTTTCATTGGGCACCTCCGGGCGGAGGTCCCGCAGGACGCGTACCGCTGCTTAGGTCGAGGCCCCGATCTTGAAGATCTTGGTTCCGCAGACGGGGCACACCCCCTGCGTCGCCGGGCGCCCGTTTTTCATCGTGATCTGCTGCGCGTCCTTTATGTCGCGCGAGGCCTTGCACTTGACGCAATAGCCGGTGGCCAACGCAGCACCTCCGGATGGTCTGTCTCCGCAGCGTACCCTAGCCCCCTGCCTCGACCGCGCGACCCCATACGACCACAAAACCCCGTCCTTGCGGACGGGGTTCGTGGTGAGGAAGGGAAGGGTTGGGATTTCTTGTTGTCGAATCCAACAGGCAGCAAGTGCCGTGCCAATCGAACCAGCCGTTTCCCGTCCCAATTGCGACCGGTTTTTGATGAAAGCTGAGCTCCTCTCTGTCGGGACCGAGCTTCTCCTCGGCCAGATCGTCGATACAAACGCCAATTACCTGGCAGGCCGGCTGGCGCTGCTGGGCATCGACTGCCTTCATATGCAGACAGTCGGGGACAATCTCGCGCGCGCAAAGCAAGCTTTCGAGCGAGCGCTTAGCCGCAGCGATCTCATTGTCGCGACCGGAGGCCTCGGCCCGACCGAAGACGACCTCACGCGCGAGGCCATCGCCGCCGCCCTCGGCGAGACCCCGACAGTCGACCCTGCGCTGGAGTCCGAGCTCGTCGCGTGGTTCTCGGGGCGCGGGCTGGTCATGCCTGACCGAAACCGCAAGCAGGCCTGGCTCATCCCATCGGCGCGCGCGCTCCCGAATCCGAACGGCACCGCACCCGGCTGGGACATACAGAAGGACGGCAAGCGGATCATCGCGATGCCCGGGGTGCCGCGCGAGATGACGCCAATGTGGGAATCGATCGAGGCGTCTCTTCAGGGAGGCGGCGCACTTCGTTGGCGGACTCTCAAGCTACTCGGCATCGGCGAGAGCGCCGTCGAGGAGAAGCTCGCCGAGCTCGTGCGTTCGACGAGCCCGACCGTTGCGACGTACGCCAAGAACGACGGCGTTCACGTGCGGGTCGCGGATAAGGCGGCCACACCCCAAGAGGCCGACGCCCGCGTCGCTCAAATGGAGCGAGCGATCCGTGCGCGGCTCGGCGAGTACGTGTGGGGCACGGACGACGAGACGCTCGCCGGAATCATCGGCAGGGGCCTCGAGAAGCGGTCGTGGCGCCTCGCGGTCGCAGAGTCACTCTCCGGGGGCGACATCGCTCGCATGCTGATGGACGCGCCTGGGGCTGCGCGCTGGTTCGTCGGCGCAGTCGTCCTTCCGTCCGCCGATGCCGACGCGTTGGAACGTGAGGGACGAAGACTCGGCGGCGATGTCCTGCTGGTGACGCCGCACGGCAAGGACACGAGCGAGCTGCGCGCGACCGCGCCGGGCCGGACGCCACGCCTGGAAATTCGCTTCCGATCGCCCGCCGACGGACGGCGCCGCGCTCTCCTAGGCGGGCTGGACCTGCTGCGCAGAGCGCTGACGGACTAGCGCCGCGCGACGGTAGGGCCAGAGCGACCACGCGATCACGACGAAGAAGGCGACGGGCACCACGATGCTGAACGTCTCGTCGTGGCGCCAGACGGCGATCGCGTAGAGCAGCGGCGAGATGAGAAGGAACGTGAGCGCGCCACCGATCGCGAGCCGACGCGCCGCGACCTCGCGTCCCGCGGCGACCAGAACACCGCTCGCGATGACGATCGGGACGAAGAGCAACACCTGGTCGGCCGACCAGCTGTAGATGGCGCCGGCGCTCGAGAGAGCGAGCCAGATCGCGAGCCAGGGGTCGCTGCCGGGTTCGAAGCGCGAGGCGAGCACGATGCCGACGCCGATCACCGCGATGGCGAGCACGCGACCCGGCGCGCCGAAGAGCTGGCCGAAAGCGGAGAAGAGCACGGCCGAGCGACCGGTGCGGCGAGGTAGAACATCGGACGTCCATGCGGGAAACCAATCAGGAAACGCGAGCCAGCTGACAACGACCAGAGCGCCTCCGAGGACGGCCGCAAGAGCGACGAACCGGCGGTAGCGCGCGTCGAAGAGCGCGGGGATGGCCAGACCGATCGCGGCCCATACGAAGAGATGCGGCTTCGCGAGCATGGCCAGGGCGGCAAGCGCGGCGCGGCGCGCGTGCCCCGCGCGGAGGGCAAGGACGATCGCCGCGACAGCGGACATCAGAAGAAGCGCCCATTGCCCGAGCACGATCGTTTGAAATCCAGGCTGCCCGGCGAACAACGCGAGCCCAAGTGCGCCGTGGATGGCAGCCCGACCCGGTACGAACGCGCGAAGAAGTGCGCGGAGCGCGAGCGCCGAGAGCGCCGTGGAGGCGACCATCCAGATCCACGCGGCCATCTCGAGTGGGAGCGCACCCAGCGGCAGGAGCGCGACGACCTCCCAGGGCATGTAGTCGTCGACGAGGGCATCGGGCGTCTTTGTGCCGAGCGCCACGGCGGTGGGAACGTAGCGATTCGGATCCCAGGGGTTGACGCCGACGAGGACGGTCGCCGGTCCGGACCAGATCCCCGAGAAGTCGTTGAAGTGAACCATCTCGAGCCGCCGATCGAGCGGACCGAGGAGCACGATGAAGAGAACGCCCATGAGGATCGCCGCCGCATATGCGAGATCGGCGCGTCGTTGGGGGGTCACGAGGTGGAGGCGATGCTAGAGCTTGGCTAGTCCTCTCGGTTGTTTGATTCGTCTCGATTGTTTGATTCGCCTTGGTCTTGATTCTTCGGTGCGGGAGTGTGGCGGTTTCCTTGCTTCGCCTTCTTCGCCGCGGCCTTCGCCTCATCGGCGGCCTTTCTTGCGACCCCGGCTGCGCGCTCCTTTTTTGAGACCTGCTCGGTCGGGCGTGCGCCGTCGGTACGGGTCACGGCGCCGCCGCTCGGGGTCTTCTGATCCTGCGCCGGTCGGTTCTGCACCGGAGCGGTCGAGGATCTCGGGGCGAAGGTGACGCGGGCCGGAACGGCCAGGCGCTCAGCGACCGAGGCGGCTTCGTCGGCGGTGTCAGCCGCGTCCTGGGCGATCGCCGCAGCCGGGCTCAGATCCGCCGCCGGCGAGCCTCGCGCGGCAAGCGCCGCGAGCGCGGCCGCGGCCGAGGCCCTGTTCGGATCCTCGCCGAGCCGTGCGACCACCGCCGCGGCGGTGGCGCGATGTTCGTCGATCCGCTGCCGCAGCTGAACGACGAGCGCCGCCGTCTCGGGTTGAAGAGACTCGACCTGTGCGAGCTCGGCCGCCGCGTTCGCCATGTGCTCGCCGTACTCGCTCGTCGCCACGATCGAATCGTCTTCGTTCCCGAGAGTCGCGAGGGTGGTCGCCTCGGCGAGACGGTGCTCGGCGATCGAGAGCTCTACGACCGCGCGATCCTCCGGGGAGATGGCAAGCGCGAGTCGGACCTGTTCGGAGGTGATCTTCACCGAATAGAGCGCGTCCTCGGCGACAGTACCAGCGCTCACGAGGGCGGTGCTCGCCCCGACGGCGACGACCACGAGGCCGACGGCAAGCGCGCGCATCGCGTACGGCGTCGGTCGGCCGAGCAATTCGAAAACGACGGCGAGCCGATCGCCGAGGGTGGCCGAATGCGGATGCAACCCGAAAAGGACGCGCGCCCGAATTCGGCGACGGGTCTTCGCGTCTGGCGCGCTGTACGGATCTTTGTGTAGCCGGAGCGCAAGTCGCACCGTCTCGCGGAGCTGGGGGTCTTTGATGTCCTCGAGGAGCCGGTCGCCGCGGGCGACCTCGTCGATCAGTTTCGCTGTGTCTCTTGCGGTGCGCCTTCCCACCACCGTCTAACGGCCTGTCTGCTAGGCCGTTATCCGCGCCGCTTTCAGGTCCGTCTCGGGAACCGGGTCAGGGCTTCGGCGCGGCGGGCGGCGTGGTGGGCGGCGTGGTCGGCGGCGCGGCGGGCGGCGTCAGCGGGCCGCCCCAAACCGGTGCGTAGTGGCTCGCCAGGAAGTCCTGGTGGAGCACCTTCCCGTTCTCGTAAACCGTGCGCGTCCTGAAGACATCGCGTCCATCCACCGACACGCCCTTGGGGAACGCCGGGTCGGCGGGCTGATCTGCCGCTGGGTGCACGAAGTTCTTCTGGAAGGCGTCGCTGATCACGACCGTCCGGCCGGTCGGGATGCTCCACGTGTCGATGGTGAGCGAGGTGTCACCCGACCAGGACCAGATGAACACCGGATTCGCGGTGTCGTTACGCCACTTGAAGTCGACGCCTGGCTCGAAGACCGCGGCGTCGTAGCCGACTGGATAGCGATCGATGTAGTAGCCGTGCGCGTGGCGCTCGACGATGTCGTACCCCTGACGCGAGATGGAGTTGAAGATCGTGGTCGACACCTGGCAGAGGCCGCCGCCGATCACGTTCTCGTCGGAGCGGTTGTTGATGATCGCGCCGGCGTACATGTAACCGCGCTCGACCGTGATGGGGCCGACGAGCTCCCAGAAGGAGAACGTTTGCCCGGGGAGGATGACCACCCCGTCGAACTGCGACGCACCCGTCGAGATGTTCGCGTGACGCGACACGCTCGGTGGGTAATACGTGGTGTACGTCGAGGTGCGGACGAGGTTCGGCAGGAGTGCCTTTGCCTGTTCGGTCGTGAACGCGGGCGCGTCGACCTTCGCCGGCGCCGCCAGGTCGCGTGTCGCGCCGGTCGCCGGTCGCAGGAGCTCCTCAAGCGCCATCACGCGGAGCTTGTCTTGGTCCACCTTGACCCCGCTCTCGGAAGGGACGATCGAGGCCACGCCCTCGAGACTCACTTTGAACTTCGCGCTCTTCCCGGGATGATCGAGGACCAACGCGAGCGCCGCGGCCCAGCTGGTGACGCGCTCGTTCACGAGCGAGACCTGGTAGCGGAACCGGTTCGCGGGGGCGATCGCACCCTGTGGGATCGCCGGAAGCTCACCCGGCTTCGCGGCGACCAGATCGATCGTCAGGAGACTTGCGAGGTAGTTCGCGTTTTCGGTGAACGTCCGATCCTCGACCTGCACCGTGACCGGGGTGACCACCGCGGTCGCGCGCACGTAAGCATCGTCGAACCCTGACGCGTCGATCGCGGGATATGAGGTGCGTACGCGAAGCGTTACCTCGCGGTCGCCAAGCGACTCCGCGGAGAGAAGCGCCGCGACGGTCCCCACGCGATCGACGTCACGGCCGAGGGTCGGCCGCGTGACCTCGAGACCGGTCGGGCCGACGCGAAGCTGGCCCGAGACCGGCGCGCGATCAGTGTCCCGAGCTGCGGCCGCGACCCAGCGATCGAGTGCGTCGCCTTTCGCGTGCATCGCGAACGGAACGTTCGCTTCGCCGCGGAGCGCGTCGCTCCAGGCCCCGAGCCGGTCGATGACGCTGCCGGTTTTCCCGTAGCCAAGCGCCACGGTCATGGCTGCGTCGATGTCGGGAGCGATACCAAGGTCGGCGTTCGTCGTCTGCCACGTTCTGGAGCTATCCACGAGTGCGACTTTCGAGGTGGCCCACGGTGCCGCGAGCTCGCTAGCGAGACGCTCGCGGATCGCAGACGCTTCGAGCGAACCGATGTCGACACCGCCCACGGTCATCCCGGGAAGAGCGCGCTCCGCGTAAACCGCGTTCACGGCGAAGCCAGCACCTACGGCAAGCGCGATTGCTGCGAATGGGGCAACAGCGAGCATCCAGACGCCACGACGAGACGCGCGCTCTTGCTCGCCGCTTCTCGCGAAAACCGCCATGCCGACTAGCCTCCCCTGCGCCCACCAATTGGCGCGTCGATTGTTTGAGCAAAGTGTGTGCCGTGTAGCGTTCGCCCGCTCGCTCGGTGTGAACTCTCTATATCCCTAGACGAACGAAGTGTCAGCCACGTTCCGGTCAGTAGGCGACTGATTTGAGACGTTGCCAACTACTACGTCTGTCTGCTAGGCGACATTCCGAGCAGCCACGCTATTGCATTCGAATTAGTTACGGATGCGTAAAAGCCGATACTCGCGCGGCGCGACACGGATCGAACGGAAGGCGGGATGTGTATGCGGGTGGCACGGGGGAGCGGGTTGCGCGCGAGCCGCTGACCGGCCGCGTCGCTAGACGGCTGAGCGCAGATCGGCGCAGCGGACCGGTAGGCGAGCGCGCAGCCCCGACCCCGTGACAGGACCCGCACACCGCACAACCGCCTTCCGTTGATCCGGACAAAGAAAAGCCCCGGCACCCCAGGGGAGCAGGGAGTGCCGGGGCGATAGGCGGATCTGACCGACGGGCGGGTCGGCCAGGGCCTGACGGAGTGAATCAGCTACACCCGGTCGTCTCTCCGCAGTTCTCGCATTTGTGGCAGGTGCCGCTACGTACGGTCAGCCAGCCGCAACGCGGACAGGGGGGCGCGTCGGGTGTGGAATTGAGTCGTCGGTAGGTCGGAGCGTCGGAGACCGGCGCGGTCGCGTGGCCGTTTCCGTTCTTGATGCCGTTCGCTTCCGGCACTTCGGGTGTCGCGAGCTGCACGACCCGATTCAGGAGCTCGAGCTGAGGCGTCGCATCGGCGACCTCGGTCGTGCGAACGAGTCCGAGCGCGGCGCGCTCAGGCTCGGAAAGGAAGCGATTCCCCAACCAGCGGAAGACGTAGTCGACGATCGATTTCGCGAAACCGATCTCGGGATTCCCGGTCCATCCGGCGGGCTCGAAGCGCATGTGGCCGAATTTTTCGACGAGGTGCGAGAGCGGTACGCCGTACTGGAAGAGCAGCGAAACGCTCGTCGCGAACGCGTCCATCATTCCGGAGAGGGTCGAGCCCTCCTTCGCCATCGTGACAAACAGCTCGCCGGGCGTGTTGTCCTCGAAGAGGCCTACCGTGATGTAGCCCTCGTGCCCCTCGATCGAGAACTTGTGCGTCAGCGATGCTCGCGTGTCCGCAAGGCGCCGCCGCTGCGGCCGGGTGACTTCGACGATGCGCTCGACGATCGTTTCGACCGCCTTCGTGTTGCTCTCTTTGTTGCTGGTGTTGACGGGCTGGACCTTCTTGCTTCCGTCGCGGTAGATCGCGATCGCCTTCAGGCCATGCTTCCATGCCTCGACGTAGGCCTCGCTAACCTCCTCGACCGTGGCGGTCTCCGGGAGATTCACGGTCTTCGAGATCGCGCCGGAGATGAATGGCTGGACCGCACCCATCATCTTGATGTGGCCCATGTGGTGGATCGTGCGCACACCGTTCTGGGGTTTGAACGCGCAGTCGAAGACCGCGAGATCCTCGTCCTTGATGCCAGGAGCGCCTTCGATGGTCCCGTACTGCTCGATGTACGTGGTGATGGCGCCCGAGTCGGTGTCGCTGTACCCGAGACGCCGTAGCGCCGGGGGAATGCTGCCGTTGACGAGCTTCAGCATCCCGCCACCGACAAGCTTCTTGTACTTCACGAGGGCGATGTCCGGCTCAACGCCGGTCGTGTCGCAATCCATCATGAAACTGATCGTTCCGGTCGGTGCGAGGACCGACGCCTGTGCGTTGCGATAACCCGCCGGGTGCCCGAACGTGACCGCATCGTCCCAGGCCTGGCGCGCCGCCGAAAGCAGACTCGCCGGCACGAGCTCGTCGCGGATGCGATACGAATGCAGCCGGTGCATCTGGATGACCCGGTCGTGCGCGTCCTTGTTCTTCGGGTACGCCTCGTACGGGCCGACCGCGGCGGCTAACCGGCCGGACTGCGCATAGGCGGCGCCGGTCATGAGCGCGGTCACGGCCGCGGCGTAGCCGCGGCCCTCGTTCGAGTCGTACGGGAGGCCGCGCTGCATGAGGAGCGCGCCAAGGTTCGCGTAGCCGAGACCGAGCTGGCGGTGCGAGCGCGCATTCTCGGCGATCCTCGCGGTCGGATAATCGGAGTAGCCGACGAGAATCTCCTGCGCGGTGAACACGACCTCGACCGCGGCGCGGAACCGCGCCACATCGAATTCGCCGTCGCTGTGCACGAAGCGCAGCAGATTGAGCGACGCGAGGTTGCAGGCCGAGTCGTCGATGCTCATGTACTCGCTGCACGGATTCGATCCATTGATCCGGCCGCTCGCCGGCGAGGTGTGCCAGTCATTGATCGTGGTGTCGAACTGCATCCCCGGATCGCCGCATTGCCACGCGGCCTCGGCGATCTCTTTGAGCAGAGCCCGCGCCTTCACCGTCTCGAGGACGGCGCCACCGACGCGTGCGGTGAGGCCCCAGTCCTCGTCGGTCTGGGCCCTCTTCATGAACTCGTCCGTGACACGCACCGAGTTGTTGGCGTTCTGGAACTGGATGGACCGCCACGCCTCGCCGTTGAGGCTCATGTCGTAGCCAGCTTCGCCCAGCGCCCAGGCCTTCTTCTCTTCCTTGGCCTTGCACCAGATGAATTCGTGTACATCGGGGTGGTCCGCGTCGAGGATCACCATCTTCGCCGCGCGCCGCGTGGTGCCACCGGATTTGATCGATCCGGCCACGGAATCGGCGCCGCGCATGAACGAGACGGGTCCGGACGCGAAGCCGCCGCCGGAGAGATTTTCCCTCTGAGAGCGGATCCGTGAGACGTTCACGCCCGAGCCGGATCCACCCTTGAAGATGATTCCTTCATCGCGGAACCAGTCGAGGATCGAGTGCATGTCGTCCTCGACGGAGAGGATGAAGCACGCTGAGGCCTGTTGGGGAACGCCGTCGACGCCGATGTTGAACCACACGGGCGAGTTGAAGGAGGCGTGCTGGTGGACCATCAGGTACTTGAGCTCGTCGGCGAAGGCATCGCGGTCGGCGATGCCGGCGAAGTAGCCGCCCTCGAACCCAGCCTGAGCGATGGTGTCGACCACCCGGTCGACCATCTGCTTGACGCTTGACTCGCGCTCCGGAGAGCCAAGCTTGCCGCGGAAGTATTTGGACGCAACGACGTTCGTCGCCGTCTGGGACCAGACCTTCGGGACCTCGACGCCCTTCTGCTCGAAGACGGTGCCGCTCTCGCCGCGAATCGACGAGTCGCGAAGCTCCCACTCGACCTCGTCGTACGGGTGGACGCCCTCGCGGGTGAAATGGCGCTCGATCCGGAGGCCTTTCGGCTCGGCGCGTTGAACGGATTCCGGCGCGATGTCTGCGATTGCCATGTGCGTCGCCCCCTAGAAAGCCGCGAGGTTCGAGCCGCTCGCCAGAGCCTTTAGAAGAAGGAGAAGGAGCCTCTCGCCTACGGACGCGGAAGCGAACGGCCAACGGGTCATCTGACCCTCCTTCTGCCTTCCCTGGTGACTCATCTTTGCCACTACATCTGGGCCCAGCCGCCCGGTCAGGCCCAACATCTAGCGGCGCAGGGGGCGAACCGTAGACCCGCCCTCCGGCGATGTCAAGGGCTAGGGGTTATCGATATTGCCGGCACAAAATCTGGTAGCGCCTGGCCAGTCAGCGTTCTTTCGAACGCGACCGAAAAGGGTCGCGGTGGGCTCAGGCCGGCGAGGCCACCTGCGTCGAGCGCGATGCCTCGACAAAGGCACGCATGCCCTTACGGAGGTCGCCTTCAGCGATATTCAGGGCGGGAATGAAGCGGACCACCTGATCGTGGAAACCGCACGTGATCAGCAGCACGTCACGCTCGAGGGCCGCGGCGATCGCCGCCTTCGCTACCGCCTTGTCGTCGAACTCGGCTGCCACCATCGCGCCAAAACGTCTTATCTCGCGGAGGCGTGGATGCGAGCGCAACGGAGCGAGCTCCTCGACCATGATCTCGCCGATCGTCTCGGCCCGCGCGACGAGCTTCTCGTCGCGGATGACCTGCAACGTGGCGAGGCCTGCTGCGCAAGACACCGGATTGCCTCCGAAGGTCGATCCGTGCGTGCCCGTACGCCAGCGATCCATGCGCTCGCGCGTCGAGATGACCGCGCCGAGCGGCATGCCACCACCCAGTGCCTTCGCTGCCGTCAGAACATCCGGCGTAACGCCGAACTTCTGCGCCGCGAACCAGGCGCCCGTTCGGCCCATCCCGGTTTGGACCTCGTCAAAAACCAGGAGTGCACCGATCTTCGTCGCGAGCTCGCGTAGCGCGCGCAAGAAGGACGCGGGAGCCGCGACGTAGCCGCCCTCCCCGAGAACCGGTTCGATCACGATCGCCGCGACGTGCTCGGGCGGGACCTCGTGCTCCAGCATCGCCTCGAGCTCAGCGAAGCAGTGGGTTGCGCACGCTTCCGCGTCGTGTGCCGCCGGCAGCGCGCACGCCAGTGCGTACGGATATGGAGCGACGTACACCTCAGGGAGGAGCGCGCCGTAGCCGCGTCGGTATTGCGCCTTCGAGGTCGTGAGCGTGGCCGCACCGACCGTGCGCCCGTGGAATCCGCCGCGGAAGGCGATGATCGCCTCCCGGCCTGTCGTCTGACGGGAGAGCTTGATCGCCCCTTCGACCGCTTCGGCGCCGCTGTTTCCGAAGAACACCGTGTCCAGTCCCTGCGGTGTGATGGTGGCGAGCTGCTCAGCGAGCGCGATGTTCGATTCGTACTTCGCGACGCCGGCGGAGATGTGCATGAGCCGCTGCGCCTGATCGACCACGGCCTTCACGACGCGCGGATGCGAGTGCCCCACCACCGTCACGGCGATCCCGCAGGTCATGTCGAGCACGCGCCGGCCGTCGGTCGTGACGAGCCAACTCCCCTCGCCCCGCTCGATGGAGAGCCAGGTGTAGTGGCCGAGGACCGACGGAAGGACTTTGCGAGCGCGCGCTTCGAAGTCAGGCATCGCGTCCACTCTATCGGCTACCGCAGTGTCGGCGCGCGGTCAGCCCGGCCGGCGCTCGTCTCCGTCTGACGTGACCAGGATCTGAAGCGTCGCGCGATCCTCGCCGATCACGCGCACGCGATAGCCCGGGATGCCGGTGCGAAGCGCCGCGGCAAGGCGGTCGGTCCCCTGGTAGCTGACCCGCACCTTTAGGACGCCATGCCGGTAGTACTCCGTGCGAAGCTGTCCCACTCCGCGAACTTTGCGGAGCGCGAGCTCGAAGCGATGCCAATCGTCGGGCGTGGGAAGGGGAGTCACGACGAGGTCGACTTCTCCAGGTCCGGGGGCGGCGCGGGGCGACGGGATCGCGGGCTCGGCTTTCTGGGTTTCTTCGGCAAGCGCCTTTTGGATCATGGCGCTCTGGACGCGGTCCTCCTTCGCTGGCACGAGACGAGGCCTCGGCGCGGATGGGATCGGGCCGTCGAGTCGCGTGGGTGCGGGTGGCGGCTCCGGCGGGACGAGCGCGGGTGG
Source organism: Chloroflexota bacterium (assembly GCA_005889295.1). GTDB lineage: Bacteria > Chloroflexota > Limnocylindria > P2-11E > P2-11E > 3-1-20CM-2-70-9. The sequence goes on from VBEY01000004.1 coordinate 14,564, forward strand.
CGTCGCGCCCTCGGGCTCCGAGGGTCGAGCTCCGATGCGGCCCGCTAAGTCGACGATCTCCTCGTGACCCTTGTCTTTCTTCTTGTCTTTGTTCTTGTCGTCTTTGGCCACTTCTATCCCCGAAGGCTCAGCAAATACCACGCGATGACAATCACTATGGCCGCCAGCGCAAGAGCCGCCACGATGACGGCCGCCGAACGGCGCCGCGTGCCCGAGGCGAGTGCGCGGTCGATGGCCGCACGGATCTCTTCGGCGGTCGCGTCCTTCCTGAGCCAGCCCTTCCCTTGAGCGATGCGTTCGGAAAGTCTGCGTCCGTCGTGCGGATTGCCTGACAGCACGATCGTCGGCATGGTCAGCACATCTATCCGTCCCCTCGGCATAAGAACGCCATCGACCAACGCGAGGTCCGCGGTCCAGCTGTCCACGCCGGATGCGACCTGTTCTAACGACTGTGCGCGCCTCACCTCGTATCGATCCTCTATCCGCAGCAGCGCTTCGAGCGCCGCGCCGATGCTTGGGTGCCCCACAACGAGCAGAACTTTCGGCCGCGTGATGCGCGGATGATGCCCTTCCTTGCCGCAGTCGTATACGCTTTGCGCCACACGCGGGGAGTGGGCAGAGAAGCGAGCGTCCGGAGGGTGACCGCGTGTCCGAGGAGCCCAAGGGCCTGAGCGCGTCGGGCGACATCATCGGCGCGCTGTCCGACCGGGTCAGCGAGCTCACCAAACGGGTCGGTTCGCTCGAGTCGGAGCTTGACGCCGCGCGGAAGCGCGTCGCCGTCTACGAGGAGTTCGACGCCACCGTTCGTGACGCGCTCTCAGGCGCCCTTCGCTCTGCGCATGAGATACGGGCGCGAGCCGAGAACGCCGCGCAGCAGATCCTCGAGCAAGCCCGCGAGGAACGGAAGATCCTGATCAAGGAGATCGAGCGGCTGCGCGAGGAGCGCGACGGGCTCAGCGACGAGATCGCATCCAGCCGCCGCAGTGGGTTCTCCGCCCTGCGCGGTCCGCGCCGCGAAGCAGCATCCCCTCCAGCCCCAGAGAAGGCCGAGGAAGAGACCCCGCCGGACTCGCGAGCTCTGGCGGCAGAAGCCCTCCGCGGCGTCTTCACTGAGCTGCTCGAAGACATCCGGCGCCAGGCCGGAACCGTCGCCGACGCCGCGCGCGAAGCCAATGCCGCGGCGGCGCAAGCCAAGACCGCGCAGGAACAGGCGCGCGTCGCGCAGGACGAAGCGCGCTCGGCACAAGAGGAAGCGCGCCGCGCGCTCGAGGCGCAGCGTGCAGCCGAGGCGGAGCGAGCCACGGAAGCGGCGCGGGCGACCGAACAGGCGCAGCGCGCGACCGAAGACGCCGCTCGCGCCGCCGAAGAGACGCGCAAGGTCACCGAAGCCCAGCGGCTCGCGCAGCAGCAGGCCGACGCGGAACGAGCGCTCGAAGGCGAGCGGGCGGCCGAGGCGGCTCGCGCCGCGCAGGAAGCCATGCGCGCGGCTCAGGAAGCCGCGCGGGCTGCCGAGGCCGAACGCGCCGGGGAAGCACAGCGTGCCGGCGATGCGGTCCGTGCCGCCGAGGAGGCGATGCGCGCGGCTCAGGAGGCCGCGCGTGCGGCCGGCGCGGATCGGGCGGCCGATGCCGAGCGCGCCGCCGTCGGGGCCGAGCGTCTCGAGCAGCAGCGGCGTGAAGAAGAGGAGCGGCGAGCGGCGAGATGGCGCGATGAGGAGCAGCGGCGCGCGGCCCAGTGGCGCGAGGAGGAGGAGCGCCGCGACCAGCAGCGTCGCGATGAAGACGAACGGCTTGCCGCCCAGCGCGTCCAAGAAGACGAACGCCGCGCCGCCGAGGCGCGCCGGTCCGAGGATCTGCGACGCGCTGCCGCGGCCGAGGCTCAGCGAATTGCCGAAGCGGCACGCGTGGCTGAGACGGCCGCGCGTGCGGCGCAGGAGGCAGCGCGAGCGGCGGAGGCGGCACGGGCGGCCCAGACACAGCCGGTCGTCGAGGAGGAAGACGTCTTCGGGAGACCGACTGGAAACGTCGCCGAGACCCCACCACCGGCCCCCGAACTGACGGTAGTTGAGCGCGAACCGACCCAAACGGTGGCGGAATCGGAGCAACTCACTCCCGAGAGGGAGGAGCCGGCCGTTCCGACCAGCAACATTGTGCTGATGCTCTCTCCCGTCCCGTCGTTCGCCCGGCTCGTCGACATCGAGCGGCGCATTCAGTCGCTGGCGCAGGTCCGCACGCTCTACGTGCGTGACTTCAGGGGAGGCGTCGCGACTCTCGCGGTCGGACTCCGCATACCCATGCTGGTGGACGAGCTCTGGTCCGCGATCGCGACCCTTGAGCAGCCGCGCTTCGCGTTGCAGCGGAGTGGCGGCACCTCCCTGGAGCTCCGCATCGAGGGCGAGGCCGGCGCCGGCGTGGCGTAAGGCCTCACCTTGACCCTCCGTCTCGACGCTGACTTCTGGAACGCGCGCATGGCCTACCTTGCCAAAGTGGCGCGGGCGGATGCCATCGCCGTGATCTTGAACATGAGGGGCGAGGGCTACGTCACCTACGTCGCCCACAACCTGCCGAGCGAGACCAAATGGACCGACGGCCTGCCCGCGGTGATGCTCGGGAAGGCGATGACCGAGCGTGCGTCCGAGCAGGCAACGAGCGGTGTGACGCTCACGCTCTCGGACGGGCGCGACGCCGACACCCTCGCGGTCGTGCCGGTGATCTGGAAGGACCAGGTCGTGGGCGGTCTCGCGGCGATCCTCGTCGGCCGTGCCTTCTCGGCCGAGGATCTCTCGAGCCTCGGCCGCGTCGGGGACCTCATCGGCCTCGAGCTCGCGGAGGCGAACGCCCTCTGGCGGGCGCAACGTCAGCAGCAGGACGCCGAGCAGAAGCTCAAGGCGTCCCGCGATCTGCAGGCGATCATCCGCCACGAGCGCGACCCGGATCAATTGCTCGAGCGCGCGACCGCGCAGCTCGCCGACGTTTTCGGCGCGGATGGCGTCTCGATCATGCTCACGAACGCGCAAGGCGAGCTCTCGGTGCGAAGCTCGCGCGGCCTCTCCGACGAGGCGAAGATGGATCGCAAACGCATCGGCGAGGGCATCTCCGGCACGGTGGCACAGACCGGGCGGTCGATGCTCCTCTCCGGTCGGGTGCAGGGTGGCTCGGACCCGACCGCCAGCGAATCGATGATCGCCCCGCTCCGATCCAACGGTCGCACGCTCGGCGTCGTGAACGTGAAGCATCGCGCTTCGCAGGAGCGCTACGGGCAGATCCAGGTGGATTCGCTCACGCAAGCGGCGTCCGAGATCGCCGCGGCGCTCCTCACGGCGGAGGAGTTCCAGCGGGCCGAAGAGGATCGCCGCCAGGCGCTGGTGCTCTACGAGCTCTCGCGCTTCGCGACGCTCGGCAACGATCCGCACAACGACCTTGAGAGCGCCGTCGCGATGCTCGCCGACAACCTTCGACACGACGCGGTCGGCGTGTGGGCCGCGGAGGAGCATCACCTGCGTCTGCGGGCCGCGACCGGTTACGGCGACGTGCTTCCCTCCGACATCTCGACCTCGGGCACGGACACGGTGCTCGCGCAGGTACTCCGCGAGCGACGCACCGCGACTGCGCAATACGGCATGGCCGAGGACCGGCCGGATTGGGCGGCGCCATCGTCGACGCATTTCCTTCTCGCGCCGATCGGCGGCTCGCAGACCGGCGTGGTGCTCGGGGTCCTGGTCCTCGGGCGCGCGACGACGCCGTACACCGCGGCGGAGGCGGATTTCGTTTCGACCCTCGGCGAGTACCTCTCGGGAATGCTCCAGAAATCGGCATCCACCGACCTCGTCCAGCGCACCGCGTCGAATGAACGGCGGCGTATCTCGCAGGAGCTCCACGACGGCGTCGCGCAGGAGCTGACCGGTGTGGTGCTCGCGCTCGAAGGTTGCCAGCGCGCACTCGATCGCGATCCGGGCGCGCTCGGACCGCAGCTCGCGAAGGCCGCCCGCGACGCGCGGGCGACGCTGTCGGACGTGCGCCAGTACATGGCCGCACTGCGGCAAACCGAAGAGGCGGGTGGCTTGAATCTGCCGGTGACGGTCGCGCGGCTCGCGGACGACCTCCGCCGCCAGAGTGGCGTCCACGTGGACTTCGAGGAAACCGGCGCGGCCCGGGAGCTCGAGCCCTTCGTCGAGCGCGCCGTCATCCGCATCATCGGCGAGGGCCTGCGCAACGTCGGGCAGCACTCCGGAGCGGCGAACGCGAAGGTCATCCTCCGGTACGACGACGATCAGGTCGTCGCAACGATCGAGGACGACGGCAAGGGGTTCGAGTCGAACGAGCTGCAGACCGCTGAAGAGCGCGGCCACTACGGCATCGTCGGGATGCGGGAGCGCGCCGAAGGCGTGGGCGGGCAGCTCGTGGTCCGCAGCGAAGCTGGCCGCGGCACGATCGTCCGAGCCACCATCCCCTACCGCCTCACCGTGGACGGCGAGGCCCCCGGCTGGTCCGACACCGTCGAGGACACCGAGCCACGCGGCGCGATCGAAGACCTCGAACGGACGGAGAAGGCGAGCTTCCTCGGGCGGCTCTTCGGCCGATGACCGAAGTCCGGAAGATCCGCGTTCTCATCGCCGACGACCACGCGCTCGTTCGGAGCGGGCTGCGCTCCATTTTGGAAACCGAACCGGAGATCGAGGTCGTCGGTGAGGCCGGCGACGGTCACGAGGCGCTCGCGGTCGCGCAGGAGCTTCTGCCAGACGTGATCCTGATGGACATCAAGATGGGCGACTGGGACGGCGTGACCGCGACGCGGCGGGTCCGCAACTCAGTGCCGTCGTCGCGTGTGATCGTCCTCACGAACTACGACGAGGACGAGCTCGTGTTCAGCTCGATCCGGGCGGGCGCGTCGGGCTATCTGCTGAAGGAGGTCACCGGCAGCCAGCTCACCAACGCGATCCGCACCGTCGCCGACGGCTTCTCGCTCATCTACCCCTCGGTGGCCAAGCGCGTGCTCGACGAGTTCGGACGGCTGCGGGGCGGCGATCGTCCCTTGGGGGACGACGAGGGCTACAGCGATCTCACCGCGCGCGAGCGCGAGGTGCTGAAGCTCGTGGCGAGCGGCCGCGCGAACAAAGAGATCGCCGCGACGCTCGGCATCAGCGAGCGCACCGTCAAGACGCACATCTCGAACATCTTCAGCAAGCTCGAGCTGACGGACCGGACTCAGGCCGCCCTCTACGTCCACAACCGCGGCCTCCTCGAAAAGGACCCCATCCGCTAGCGAGGCTTTTCCGGGCGCCGCGGGGACCCACTACGTTCGCCAGGCAGTTGTCTCTAGAGTGCCGTCGTTGGCCGAGCTCGGCAGCGTCGCGATGATCTTCCCGCTCTTCAACGAGCGTCACGCGATCGAACGGCTCGTGCGCCGCGTCCCGCCGGTCATCGCCGAGACGATCGTCGTCGACGACGGGTCCGATGACGGAGGGCCCGACCTCGCGCGCGAGGCCGGTGCGCGGGTGATCACCCAGGATCGGCGGCGCGGAGTCGGAGCCGCGATCCGGACAGGCATCGAGGCGGCACGCGCGAATGGGCACGCGGCTGTCGTCATCCTCGCGGCGAACGGAAAGGACGATCCGGCCGAGGCGCCGCGGCTCATCGACCGCCTCAAGGCTGGATACGACTACGTCCAGGGGTCGCGGTTCCTTCGCGAGGGCGGCGCAAGCGTCCACCTCCCGCGCGGTCGCGGTCTCATGATCCGCGGGTACACCTTTCTCTTCCGCGTGCTCTCCGGTTTTGCGGGGACCGACGTGACGAACGGTTATCGCGCGTATCGGCTCTCGCTGCTGGACGATCCGCGGATCCGCATCAACCAGGCCTGGCTCGACCGCTACGAGCTCGAGTACTACGTGCACTGGAAGGCGATCAAGCTCGGCTATCGCGTGGTCGAGGTCGGTGTCTCGAAGACCTACCCGAAGGGCGGCGGCAACTACTCCAAGATCCGCCGGGTGCGCGACTGGTGGAGCATCGTCAAGCCGACGCTTCTGCTTTGGCTCGGCGTGCGGGATTGAGCGCGCGAAGGTCGAGACGAACGACCGCGATGCCACCGAGCGCGAGGGCAACGCAGAAGTAGACGAGCGCGACCATCCGATCGACGCTCATCGCCGACACGGTGTACTGAAGATATTCGCTCTCGCTCGTGCCGACGGGCCACAGGAACCGGACGGCCGCGAGGTGCAACACCGTCAGCGCGCCGACGCGCCAGGCGGACCGCCAGAGCGACGATGGCGCGAGATGGAACACGAAGACCGCGAGCGCAGGCACGAGAACATAGAGGTACCGATCGTCGTCGCGCCCGCCGACCAGCGCGACGACGAATGACATGACGACGTAGTAGGCCCAGTGGATCTCGCGGCGCAGAAACGCAAGGAGGCGTCGCGGCCAGGCGAACGGCAGCGCGAAGAACATCCCAAGGGTGAGCGGCGCGGCGAGCAGGTAGCGCCACGCGTGCGCGTCGATGTTCTCGAAGACAAACCGCAGGTTGACGTCGATCTGGTAACGCTCCGCCCAGTTCGTGAAGTCGGGTGGCGGAGGGACCACGGGGAAGACGCGCACGGCGAGATAGATGAGGACGGCGGGGACACCCGCCGCGAGACTCCGGAGCGTCACGCCCACGGGATCGCGCCGAACGTGTATGAGCCAGAGGAACGGGCCGAGCGCGATGAGGTTCTCGCGCGTGAGCGCGGCGACCACCAGGATGCCGCCGAACACCGCGAAACGGCCTTCGAGCGCGGAGACCATGAGCGCGAGCAGAAGGAAGAAGCCAAGCGTGTCCGGGAGGACGGGGTAATAGACAGCCCAGCGGAGCCCGAGCGGGAGCACCGCCCACCAGCCGACGGCGAGCAGGGCGAGGGCGGGCGACACCGCGTAGTGCCGCAGCAGCCTGTAGAGGAGCCACGCGCTCCCAAGGGCCGAGACGAGGTCGAGGAGCAGGAAGCCGAGCTTCACCTCGAGACCACTCGCGGCGACGATCGCGCTCGGTGCGAGCCGGAAGGACCACGGCGGCACGACCGCGATGCTGTGGTCACCGCGCAGGTTCTGCGTGAGCCAGGCGTATACGCGACCGTCGAACCCGAGGCCATCGTTGAATGCGATGCGCGGCGTGAAGGGTGCGAGTAAGACGAACGCGATGGCCGCGATGCCGATCGCGACGAGTGGCCCGGCGACGGGCTCGTTCGCGAGGACGAGGTCGCGGACGCGAAGGATCGGCTCGCGGAAGGACGGGACGCGAGCGCGCCACTCGCGCGGAAATCTCACCCGCAGGCGGACAAGGGACAGGGTCGCGCCGAGCGCCGCGGCCGCGCCGAGAAAGAAGAGCGGGTCCTTGAGGGGCGCAGACCGGTATTCCGCGGTGATGAAGTGCTGGCCGGCTGGAAGCGCGAACGCGAGGTAGCTCGGAGACACCATGAAGGTCGTGACCTCGCGGCCGTCGACGGTGACGTGCCAGTTCGGGTGATAGGTCACCTTCAGCACCATTGCCGAGTCGCTCGCGCAGCTCGCGAGGACATCGAAGCGGCTCGACTGCGCGCGCACGTAGGAGATGCCTGGACGCGGGCAGTCCGCGATCGCTCCGGGACCGGCAGTCGGGCCCGGCTGTCGATAGAGATACCGCGTGAGCTGCCAGCTCGTTGCGCCGCCGCCGCGCAGCCACGCCCGAGCGCGCTCGAAGAGATCGAACTGGCTCGAGGGCGTTTCGGTCCGGGCGACCGCCGCGTACTCCGCGTACCCGCCACCCGCCGCTCGATACAGGACGTATGTGGGCGTCGCGATTATCGGGGTGAGCCCGGCGGCGAGCTTCGCCGATGGCGGCGCAATGACGTATTGGACGTCGAAGAGGCGGTACTCCGCGGCGTCCTGGTCGTTGAAGTCGAAGAGCAGATCCGAGTTGATCGAGGCGCCGCGGTACGGCGGCGCGACCGCATCGATGCGGTCGAAGGCCAGCAGGTTGTAGAGGCGGACCGAGTTGAACGGGATCCCGAAGTCGAGCTTGTCGCCCCAGTTGGCGCGTAGTCCCGCATACACGCGCCCCGGTGGCTGCGCCGCGAGCGCAGCGAGCACGGTCTTCGCGTCCGTGTCCGCGTCAATAGCGGCTTGCGTGATTTGCATCCACTTGACGTTGTCGCCGTAGTACGACCAGCGCTCGGCCAGCACGGGCACGAACACGATCGCCGTGGCCGCCGCGACCGCGGCGAAGCGCCGCGGTGAGACCTCCGCTCGAGCGAGCTCCCAGAGGTACGCCCCGCCGGCACCGATGAGGAGAATCGCGAACAGGTCGACGCCTCCGATGAAGCGGTGGAAGAGCAGGCCGTCGTGGAGCGGCAAAAGGTCGGCGAGCGGGCCGAGCGTCGGCCGGCCGAAGTAGAGAACGAGCCAGAGCACGAAGAGGACGAGCGTGAGGAGCAGGAGCCGCGTTCGGATGACGAGTGCGGCGACGATCCCGACCGCGAGCAGCGCGGTAAGCACCGGAAGGCGACCGTGGTCCAGGAGATCCCCGGAAACGAGCCAGCCGAGGATGGTCGGCGCGCCGAAGGAGTCGTACTTCGCGCGATCGAGATATGGGCTCACATTCAGGTACCCGGCCTGCGCGAAGAAAGGGAGCCACATAAAGGCGGCGATTACACCGGCGATCGCGCCGACCGCGCCAAAGCGCAGGACACGGCCGAGCGCGTTCGCGCGCGTCAGCCCGAATAGCACGAGCACGACCGCGGTGATCGCGGTCATATACGCGTAGATGAGATGCGAGAGCGCGAGCGCCGCGCAGACCAGCGCGGCGACCATGACGCCGGTGCCGCGGGTCGCGACGCGGTGCAGCGCCGCGAGCGCGAGGAAGGAGAGGTGCATGCCGAAGATCTGCGTGTACACGCCGAGGCCACGCCAGACGTAGCTGTCGTACTCGAAGCCGTAGCGGTGGCTCCCCGCGAGGAGCGATCCCGCGGCCGCGCCGATGGCCGCCGCGAGGTCGGAGAAGCCGATGCGCCGCATCGACCAGAAGACGGTGAGCGGAAAGACGACCAGGAGGACGTAGCGGACGAAATCGAAGAGCGTCCGCAGCGGGATGAGGCCGAAGGTCAGCTTGCCGAGTCCGACGACGACCAGATGTGGAAGGTTCTGGTAGTAGAGGAACTGCGGGAAGCCGAGCTCGAGCTGCGGGACCCAGAAGTCGAGCGGGTCCTGGCCGCTGCTCCAAGCGGCGTCGGCCTGCTGGACGAAGAGGACATGCTCGGCGTCGTCGTTGACATTTGGGACCGCGACGGTCACCTCGGGAAGAAGCGCGAAGGCGTTGAAGGCCATCGGGATCGCGACGAGCGCGATCAGCGCGAGTCTTCGGAGGCGCGGGAGGCTCAGATCGAGCGCGACCGCATCACCTGGTCGGCGAAGGAGTTACCTGTCGCGCCGGACTCGCGGAAGGACTCGGCGCCACGAGCTTGGGATCGAGACGCTGCGCCGTCGCAAGCTCGGTCTGCGCATCCGCGGTCTGCCCGAGCTGGCGGTAGAGCAGTCCAAGGTTGAAGTGCGCGGCCGCGTTGTTCGCGTTCACGGCGATCACCTGCTTGTAGAGCGCGACGGCCTCGGCGGGCGCCCCAACGGTCGTCCGAACGATCGCGAGGTTGAAGAGAGCGCTCTCCATCTTCGGGTCGAGGTCCAGCGCCAGGCGGTAGTAGGACTCGGCGGCGACGAGACGATTCTGGCGCTGCGCGATCTCGCCGAGGTTGTAGTAGGCGAACTGGCTCTTGGGGTCTTTGGAGAGAGTGGTGAAGTACGCCGCGACGGCCTCGTCGAGTTTCCCCGCGGCGTGGGCTGCGAGGCCCCGGTTCAAGGCGTCGGCGGCGGTCTCGTTCGCGCCGCCGCCTGAGCCGCCTCCACCGCACGCGGCCAGCGCGAGGCCACACAGGAGAACGCCGGCGAGCAGTCGACCCTTCACTCCGGCGCGATGGTAGCCCGCAATCCCTCGTACTTACGTCGGACTTTCGGGGGAGACACCGGGTCGACACGTCGATGCCGTGGACCTTGCGGTCCACGGCATCTTCGCGTGTCAGTCTGATCGCGCTATTCGACCGCGACGAAGCCGTCGGACACCGGCAGGTTCGGAAGCGCCGTCCCGTCGATGGTGAGCGCCATCCCCGTCGGGCCGATGCTGACGGTGAACGGGTGCCCTCCGGTCGGTGGCGGCCCCTCGCCCATGTCGAGGACTGCCGTCCCGTTGAGAGTCGCCGTCCCGCCGGCCATCGTCGAGCTCGTGATCCAGGCAACGATGGTGACCTGCTGGGACAGGCCGAGGAGGCTCATTCCGGTGAACTGGACCTCGACGTCGCCATTCGACACGCCGCTGGCGTTCTGTGCGCCGATACCGAAGATCCCACCGGCGAGCTCCACGCCGTTGAGCCTCGCGGACGCTGGGAAGATGCCGGCCGCCGCTGCGGTCGTGGTGGTCTCGCCGACCTCGCCCGGAGTCGAGTGGACCTGGATGTTTCCGCTTCGCAAGGTCCCACCCTCAGGGGCATCGCAGTTTGGGAGCGGTCCACCGGCGAAGGTGGGTGGAGGAGGCGCCGGCGTGGTCGTGCAGAAGAGAATCTTGAATACGTCGGAGTTGGCCCCGGAGTCGGAGTTGTCCTCAACGTAGACGACCACGGAATGGTCGTTCGCCGGACACGTTGCGCCGACGGCATCACAGTCGCCGACGATCGACGCCTTGCCGCCGGTCCCGTTGGGGGTCTGGGGGTTCGTGATCACCCCTTCCATCAGGACCACTGGAGCATTGACCTGCCGGCCGGTCGTATTCCGGTGCCGGTCGTAGTGGATGCGGCCTACCGCCTGGCCCCCGCCAACGAAGCCCGGCGGTCGCCGGGCGTTGACGCCAAATGTAGCCACGGTGTTGGGGTAGAGCGGCGCGGCCAAAACGGTGCCGCCGCCGGTGACCTTCGCGACGGTGTCCCCACTCAGGTCCGCGAAGCTACGGGAAGAGCTGAAGGGATCGACCCGCGCCTGGACGAAGCTGCCCGACAGCGTGATGCTCACCAACACGGCGAGAATCGCCGTGACGGAAGCGGTTCGCGATCTCGCGATGCGTTCGATGACTGCGTATCGCATGCGTCCGTGTCTCCTTTGCGGATTTCGTCGCTCGCGCGACGAGCACGGACGCTATGAACGTGGCGCGCGAACGGTGAGCGGTCGTGGCCGCATCTCCGCCCCATTTCCCTCTTCGCCCGAGTCCGTACGGCCGCGTACGGAGTCGCGCGTGGAAATGCGCCGAATCAATATTTGTTACGAGTCCGTGGCTCGACCGACACGGGTGCGTTTCTTGCAGGTCTGGGCACACTCGGTATGGCCACGAACATGCGACCGCGCGGTCGAGTGCTCGTCGTCGACGACGATCCGGTCATTTGCGACCTCGTGGCGAGCACGCTCGCGGAGCACGGCTATCCCACCCGTCGCGCCTCGGACGCTCGCGAGGCGCTTTATCTGATCCAGCGCGAGACGCCCGACGTGATCCTCCTGGATGTCCATCTGCCCGATATCTCGGGGTACCAGCTCTGCCGTCGTCTCCGGGACGACTTCGGCGACGCGATCGGCATCATCGTCATATCGGGCGAGCGCAAAGAGTCTTTCGATCGCGTCGCGGGCATGCTCCTCGGCGCCGACGATTACATGGTGAAGCCCTTCATACTCGACGAACTCCTCGCGCGCGTGCAGCGCCTCGCCAGACGGTCCCGCCCGGTCGCACGCACCGTCGTCGCGGGCCTCACCAGACGCGAGCTCGAGATCCTGCGCCTGCTCGCATGCGGCATGGACCACGTCGAGATCGCCCGTGACCTAGTCATCACCGCGAAGACCGTCGAGAAGCACATCGAGCACAT
>VBEY01000005.1 GCA_005889295.1 Chloroflexota bacterium
TGGGGATACACCAGCAACCCCAGGGGGTGGACCATGCGAAAGCTCATCGTCTTCGTCGCCGTTCTTGCGCTCGCAGCGTTTCTTGCTGATTCGCAGCCCGCGACCGCGGACCGCGGCGTCAGCCGCTTTGCGACATTACCGGCTGGCCAGCCGGGCCACCCGGAAGGCATCGCCGCCGACGCGGCGGGAAACATCTACGCGGCGTCGTTCGACTTCTCGGGCAACAACAACATCTACGTCTTCGGGTCGAATGGCGGCCTCAAGGACACGATCGCTCTCAACGGGCACGTCCCGCTCGGCATGCAGTTCGGCCCCGACGGCAAGCTGTACGTCGCCGACTTCGGCAACGGTGCGGTGCTCCAGCTCGCTCCGCCAGGCCACGCGATCACCCGCAGCTATCCCGTCTGCACCGGCGCGGGGACGACCTGCGGCCTGAACGCGATCACGTTCGACTCAGCAGGGCTCCTGTATGTGTCCGATTCGTTCGGCGGCAACGTCTACACCGTGAACACAACCACGGCAGCCGTCGGACTCTACGTGCACCACGAGCTCCTTACGCCGGGCAGCCATGGGTTCCCCGGATTCGGCGCGAACGGCCTCGCCTTCAAAGGCACAGACCTGTACGTCGCGAACACCGCGGACGATCGGATCTTGAAGGTGTCGGCGGCCAAGGCCGTGACAACATTCGTCGAGAGCATTAACGGCGCGGATGGCATCGCCTGGGACTCCGCCGGCCGGCTCTGGGTCTGCGCAAACCAGGAGAACGTGCTCTACGTGCTGAACGGCGCGGGCCGCGTGCTCGACATCATCGGCGGCTTCGAGGGCGTCCGCGACGGAGCTCCCGAGGGGCTGCTCTTCCCGGCGAGCGTCGTCCAGAGCCGCGGAAACATCTACGTCACGAACACGGCTCTCGACTTCCGCCACTTCTTCGCGGACGAAAGCCCGATCACCCGCTTCACCCTCTCGCGAGTCCGGCTCAACCCATCGCTCGGCGACGACTGATCTGACGAGAGCGGAGGGAGGCGGCTTGTTGCCGCCTCCCCCCTAACTTCGTAGATCGCTGACGAGCGGGAAGACCTCGGATGAGAAACGCTGCATCTCCTCGCGCTGCGGGCTGCACTGGAGGAGCAGGAGGTCGATGCCGATCCGCGCCAGACCGCGAACCTGCTCCGCGACCTGATCCGGAGTGCCGACCAGACCGGTTCGCAGTCCGCGGTTCGACACGCTGTAGTCCTCGAGCGACACCTTCGTCTCGAGCTGCGAGCCCTTTATGAAGTCCTGATAGCTGGCGTATCCCCGTGCGCTCGCGTTCACGTCGGTGATGCGGGCGATCTCCTTCTTCACCTCGGTGTCGCTGTTACGCACGATCGCGTATCCGGCGACACCGAATCGGAGGGGTGGAAGGTCGGGGTGCTTCGATCGGCGCGCGCGCATGTCCTCGATCTTCGGAGCGAGCGCCTCCGGCGCATCTCCGTGCATCAGGTACGCGTCGCACTCGCGCGCGATGAGGTCCTTCGCCGCGGGCGATTCGCCACCCGCGTAGAGCGTGGGCCAGGGCTTTTGCACGGGCTTCGGGGCAAGGTGCGCATTCTTGATCGTGTAGTACCGCCCGCCGAGCGAGTACTCGTCGCTCGTCCACATTCCCTTCAGCACCGCAAGGAATTCCTCGGTGCGCGCATAGCGCTCGTCGTGTTGCACCCACGCGCCACCGTACTCGTCGCTCTCCTCCTGCCACCACGCGCTCACCACATTGAGCGTGAAGCGGCCGTTCGAGATCTGATCGATGGTGGCCGCCTCCTTGGCGACGAGCGCGGGAAGCCGAAAGTTCGGGCGCACCGCTGCCATGAGCTCGAGTCGTTCGGTGAGTGGCGCGAGCGCCGCCGCCGTTGTCCATGCCTCCAGGCAATCGGCTTCGGGCCCCTTGATGTCGTTCAGGTTCAGCTCGGCGATGAGCGTGACGTCCCAACCGGTGCGGTCGGCCTGCTGGGCGAGCTGGCGCTGGTACGCGAACGTCGCCGGCATGCCCTCGTCCTCGACGTTGCGCAGCCATCCGCCGAACACCGGCATCCAGAACCCGAAACGCATGGTTAACTCGTTCGCCGAGAGAGCAGCGGCTTCACGTCGGAATGAACTGCCGGAAGACGGACCAATCGGGATCGGCCTGCGCCATTACCTGAACCTCGTGCGTGGTAATCGCAGCGCGCATCTCCTCGTGAAAACTCCGGATCCATTCGCCCGACCCGGTGTATAGGACGAACTCGCGCATCCCGCCGGTCGTGATCACGCCCACCAGGAGCGCGCGCCCAGCCACTTTACCCAACAAAGTCTCCTCGATCGAGTTGATCTCATCGAATTCCTTCCCCTGCGGCAGACCTCTGCTGTCTGGCAGCCGCAGGGGGATCGCTACCCCGATCTGGATGCCGTAACGTGGGCTTCCAGCAAGGTGCTGGGCACCGGCATTGAACCGGGCGATGAGCGGCCGACCCGCGCGTTCACCCTGCACGATCTGCCACTTTTCTTTGACCGACTCGTCGCCGGGCCGCTTCTCGCGGTCACCCCGCGCGAAGAATCTCATCGCTAATCCCTCCAGGGCTAGCAGGCGCAGTAATACTGACCTGCCGGCCCCTCGTTCAGGATCAGCTGCGCGAACGGACCCGGATCGTCGGGGTCCCACACCGCGTTGACGACCTCGCCGGTCGCCGGAAAGAGAGGTCGCGACTGCGCGAGCAAAGCGTAGTCGCGTTCGTAGATCCAGCGGAGCCCGTCGCGCGGCTCGCCGGCGCGCGTCGGCTGGCCGATCGCCTCGCGATATGCGAGCCAGGGAAGATCGACGCCGCTCGCGATCGGCAGACCCACCCACTTCCAAACACGTGGGTTCACATCGAGGAGCAGATGCTCCTTTCGCGCTGGATCCCAGATGAACTCGACCTCGCTGATGCCGTGGTAACCAAACGCTTTCAGAATCGCCGTGCCGCGCTCGAGTATCTCGGGCACCTGCGCTCCAATGACCAGGCATCCGGTGCCGAAACCCTCGGGGTACTGCTCGAGCTTCCGCCCGACGAACGCGCCGCGGACCTCGCCATCCGGAGCCACGTACGAGCAGAACGAGTAGAAGCCGCCGGCCGGCACCTCGACGATCTCCTGCGCGACGCAAGCGAGGTCCGCGGCCTCGCGCGCGAAGCGCACGAGCTCGGCCGCGTTCTCGGCACGAAAGACCTTCACACCGAACCGGTCGTAGAAGCGCCTCTGCTCGGCCGGTTTGACGATCGCCGGGTAACGGATCTCGCGCGCCGTCGTCTTCGGATCGTTCAGCGTGAAGGTCTTGGGGATCGGGATGCCGAGATGGTGCGCGTCCGCGTATAGCCGACGCTTGTCGAGGACCGCATCGATTACGGCGAGCTCGCTGAAGGGGATGCGGTAGCAGGTCTCAAGCTGCGAGCGATACCGCGCAACGGCCATCACCCACTCGTCGTTCGTCGGAAAAAGGACCGCGCCCTCCCAGCGCTTCGCGTTCTCCAAGAGGTACTGCACGAACCCGCGTTCGTCCGCGAGTGGATTCGGGCAGCTGTGACGCTGCGTGACGGCGCGGGACGCCTGTCCCAGACCCCGCGGATCGGGATCGAGCGCAATGACCTCGACCCCGTGTGCCGCGAGCGAGCGCGCGACCGCCAATCCGGTGATGTGGCAGTTGAAGACGAGGGCGCGTGGTAGCGGCTTAGACCCGGTCAAGGGCGCGGTCGATGTCGGCGAGGATGTCACTGGGGTCCTCGATTCCGACCGAGATGCGCAGGAACCCGTCGGTGATCCCGAGACGCTTGCGCTCTTCAGCGGGAAGACGCCGGTGCGACGAGATCGGGGGGTACAGCACCTCTGTGAAGAGATCGCCGATTGTGGTCGCTGACGCCGCGAGCTCGAGCCCGTCGAGGAAACGGAAGGCGGCGGGCTTCGTGTCGTCGCGAAGGGCGAACGAGACGACGCCTCCATACAGCCCGCCGAATTGCCGTGTCGCGAGCTCGTGCTGGGGGTGATCGGACAGACCCGGATAACGAACGCGCGCGACCTTGGGGTGATCGACGAGATGTCGCGCTACGAGGAATGCGCTTTCACACTGACGGCGGATGCGCAGTTCGAGCGTACGCATCCCACGGATCGCGAGCCATGCCTCGTGCGGCGGCATATAGGCACCGTCGAGAATGGTGCGGTCGCGCATCGCGCGGCCGAGCTCCGCGCTGCCGCCGACCGAGCCGCCCATGACGTCACCGTGACCGTTCAGGTACTTCGTAAGCGAGTGGATGACCATCGTCGCGCCCAGCGCCGCGGGGCGGAAGAGGACCGGCGTGGCGAAGGTTGCGTCCACAGCCAGGCTCGCACCGTTCTCGCGTGCGAGCCGCGCAAGGGCGGCCACGTCGTTGACCCGGAGCAGCGGATTGGCGATGGCCTCGGCGTACAGAAGTGCCGTCGGCTTCGCGTGAAGCGCGGCTTCGACGGCGCGGTGATCTGTCGTGTCGACAAAGACGATGTCGGCCGGACGTTCGCGTACCCATCGCTCGAAGAGCGCGCGCGTCTGTCCATAGCAGTCCTCCTGGGCGACGACGCGCCCGCCCCGCGCGATCGCACACGCATCGACGGCCGCAGCGATGCCCGCCATGCCGGTGACGAAGCAGGTCACCACTTCAACGCCGTCGAGCTCGGCAAGTGCCTGTTCCAGCGCCGCGGTCGTCGGCGTCCCGTAGCGACCATAGACGTACCCGGATCGGTCGCCCCCAAAGACCGCGTCCTGCTCGGCTGCGGAGCGGTAGTCGAAGGCAACGCTCTGGACGAGCGGTAGGACGACGGGCTGACCGTGGCCCGGTGGGAGCGAGCGGGCGGCGCGCACGACGCGCGTCCCCGCCCCCAGCTCCCTCCGGTCCATCAAGGGACCACGTTACGCCGTCGCTGCGCCGCCCGGGCTATTCGGCGGGCGTCGCTTCTTCGGGCTGTTTCTCTTCCTCGCGTGCTGATTCGAGGGTTTTGGCGCGCTCGATGAGATCGGCGACCTTCTGGCCGCCCTTGCGACCGATGCGCTCGAAGTGACCGGCCCCGTACTTTGCCGTCACCGCACGGCCACCCTTCTTGCCGATGCGGCCGAAGAACTCCGGTCCGTATTTGTTGGCGGTACTCGATCCGCCCTTCTTTCCGATCTTCTCGTAGAACTCCGGACCGTACTTCTCGCTGACCAATCGGCCACCCATTCGTCCCGCCTCGGCGACGGTCATCCCGCCGCCAGCTTTACGTGCCATGGCCTGCTCCTTTTCCGAGTGGCGTTTGTACGGGCAGGTGTCATGCCGAGCAGGCGTTCGGACGGCTAATTGGCGTAACAGTTAAGCAACGATGCGCCGCCCGTTCAGACGGCGGGCGCGATTTCGAGGTCGATCGGCTCTTCGCGGACAAAGATCCAGACAACGAGGGCCGCGAACGCGGCCGCAACGAAACAGAAGGCGCCGAGTGCCCAGAAGCCAGGTCCGTCGATGATCAGCCCCCCGATGGTCGCGCCGGCGACGATGCTCGCGCTCGTGACGGATGCGGAGAGCGCGAGGAGTGTTCCGCGCGCCTCGGGCACCTGTTCAGTCAAGAGCGTCGTGTTGGACGCGAAGCGCGCCCCGATCACGGCGGAGAGCGCCACGTTGAGGAGCGCCGTCGCCAGAAGCGGAGGCGTGAGGTTCGTCTGCAGGAGAAGCAGGACGCCGGAGAGCAGCACGCTTCCGGCCACCACCGGGCGGTGGCCGATACGCGTGCCCAGGCGCGCCCCGAGCTGACTTCCGAGCAGCACTCCGAGACCCTGCGTCAGCGCGAACGTCGAGGCGACGCCCTGCGAGAGGCCGAAGGCGCGTTCGAAGAAGACGACGATGTACGTTGCCCACGTGAACCAGTAGAGCGCTCCGAGGAAGCTCGAGCCGATCGCGCCGAGCGCGGATCGGTTCGTAACGATCGATCGGTACATCTCCGCGATCCGAGATTCGTTGAGCGCGATTTGCGCCGGATGCAGTTTCCAGAGCAGTAGCAACGAGGCGAGGATCGACAGGGTCCCGACCATTCCGATCGCGACTCGCCAGCTCGTCGCCTCGGCGATGATGCCCGCCAGCGGAATTCCAACCACGCCGGCCAAGGTGTTGAGGCCGATGACCGTGCCCATCACATTTCCCCGCTCGCGGTAGCTGAAGTTGTCACCGACAGTCGCGGTGACATTCGGAAAGATCACGGACGCGCCGATCCCCGCGACGATCCGAGTTGCCCCGAGAACGGCGAAGCTCGTCGCGAAAGCGCTGAGCAGCGTGAAGGTTCCCATGATCAGCGAGCCGGCGACGAGAAAGCGCTTCCGACCGAACCGATCCGAATACGGCCCGGTCAGCAGAGCCACGAGGATGCCTGGGGCGCCGTACGCCGCGACCACAAGTCCGGCGGTGCCGGTGGTGATCTCGAACTCGTCGGCGATCTGCGTTAGGACCGGAGCGGTAACGATGCCGCTGTACACGGCATTGAAGGTCAGGAAGCCCAGGAGGGCGATAAGGCTGCGCCGCTCGCGGGAGCTCAAGCCAACGAGCGGCCGGCAAACGTATGCAGGAATCGTCCAAACGCGCGGATGTGATCGACGTAATCGGCGATGGCGATGTTCTCGTTCGGCGCGTGATTGGCAGACGCGGCGTTCCCCGAGCCGAAACCCGCAACGGGAATCGCGAGTGCGTCACACACCTGGGCCATCGGACCGGAGCCCGCGAGCAGGGGATACACGACCGGTTCCGTGCCGTATGTGTCGCGGCACGCATCGACCGCGGCCTTCGCGGTCACCGAGTCGGTGGGCCACCGTGACGGTGGTTCCCCGTGGCCAGGCTTGATCTCGACGTCTTCGAAGCCGCGCCGATCGAGGTGTGCGCGCAGGAGCGTGGTGACCTTCTCGGGTGTGAGATCGGGCACGAGACGAAAGTCGATCTTTGCGCTCGCGACGGCGGGGAGAACGGTCTTCGAACCGGCGCCGGTGTAACCCGAGACCATTCCGCAGATCGTGCACGTCGGCTCAAGGAAGTGTTTCTTTTTGAGCTCATAGCCTTCAAGGTCGCGGACGAATCGCTTGATCCCGTGGATGCCGAGCATGCCCCGCTCGTCGAATGGGAGCCGTTCCAGGAGCTCGCGGTCGGCGGCGGTCGGCGGTCGCACAGAGTCCATGAAGCCGTCGATGGTGATCTCGTCGCTCGGGTTCTTGAGCGTCGCGAGCGCCCAGACCAGCCGCCAGGCCGCGTTCGGGACGATCGTCCCGAGCGAGGAATGAGCGTCCTTGCTCGCCCCGCGGACGCGAAGCTCGAGGTAGGCGATGCCCTTCAGCCCACACGAGATCGTCGGCCGGCCCGCGGCGTCCTTGTAGCCCGCCTCCCAGACGCAGCCATCGGCCCGAAGACGTTCGCCGTGTCGGGCGACGAATGCGGCGAGGTGCGCGGACCCGCTTTCCTCCTCGCCCTCATACAGCACCCGGATCCGAAGTGGGAGCTCGCCGATCGTCGCGCGATAGGCCTCGATGGCTTGCAGGCGCGCCATCAGATTGCCCTTGTTGTCGGACACGCCCCGGCCGTAGAGAAAGCCGTCGCGCTCGGTCGGCTCAAACGGCGGCGTGGCCCATTCGTCCAGCGGATCGGGCGGCTGCACGTCGTAGTGGTTGTAGATGAGCAGCGTGCGCTCGCCGCGGCCGGTCTCGCCCACGATCGTCGGAGGCCCGCCGGCGACGGTCAACGCTTCCGCAGCGATTCCACCGCGCTGCTTCGCTCGGTCCAAGACGATCCGCGCGGTCTCCGGAATGCCGATGCCCTGCGCCGAGACCGTCGGCTGGCGGATGAGGACCTTGAGCTCGTCGATGTATTCGCGCTCGCGCGCGCGCACGTACGTATCGAACTGCGTGAAGGTGGTCACGGTCGGAAGGGTATCGTCAGGTCGGAACGGTCGTCGTTCGGGTCTTGCTTTTGCCGAGCTCGCACCGGGGCGAGTACGGGGTCACCTCGATCCACCGCTGCTGGCAGAGATAGTGGACGACCCCGTCGAGGTCCTCGATGGTTTCGCGCTTGTACACCTTTGCGCGCGGGATCATGTACACGCAGTCACCGCAGTTCGCCGGAAGGGCCGGTCGCGGACGGCGCGCCGCGCGAGCCGCAGCGAGCGCGAACCCGAGACCCGCCAGGGCCAGGACCATAAGGACGACGATGACGAAGAAGACGCCGAAACTGCCCATATCCGTCGCGGCCTCCCGCCCGTACTCACCTTAGCAGGAGGTCTTCCGATCATGACGATCGTTCGCGCGCTCTTCCTTGCATCGTTGCTCGGCGGCCTTGCGCTCGCAGCATGCGGCGGTGCGGGCACGGGTCCGGCGACTGGGAAGCCCGCGCTCGGGACCAACAACCCAGCGGCCAGCCCCATGCCGTCCAGCGACCCATACTCGCCGCCTGGGTACTAGGTTCGGGATACATCTCGGCCATCTCGGCGGTCCGCTCGATGAGATGCGACGGCTGTGGCGATTCGCCGACGAGAACGGGTTCGACTGGTTCTCCGTGTCCGATCACTTTCAGGAGACGCCACCCCAAGGCGGGGATGCCGACTGCTTTGAATCGATCACGACGCTGTCCGCAGCGGCAGTCGAGACGTCGAAGGTCCGCGTTGGTTGTCTCGTCTTCTGCGTGGGCTACCGTCACCCCGGCGTCCTCGCGAAGGCGCTCAGCACCATCGATCACCTCTCCAAGGGACGCGCGGATTGCGGTCTTGGGGCGGGATGGGACGAGATCGAGTTCGCGGCGTACGGCATACCCTTTCCGCCGATCGCCGAGCGCGAGGACCAGCTCGAGGAATACGCCGAGGCCATTCGTTTGCTGTTCGATCGCCGTCGCTCGGATTTCACGGGCGCGCACTACAAGTTCGTGGACGCCCCGAACAACCCGAAGCCGCTCCAAAAACGGCTGCCCCTCTGGATCGGCGGCGCGGGCGAGAAGCGGACGCTTCGGACCGCCGCGCGTTTCGCAGACGGCTGGAACGCGCCGTACCTCCCGCCCGCCGAGTGGACGCGCAAAAGCGAAGTGCTGGACGCCTGGTGCGTGAAAGTCGGACGCGATCCCGGGTCGATCGCGCGCACGATCAATGTCGGCTTCTACATGGGGGCCGACCAGACCGCAGCGAAGCGTCACGAGCAGCTCTACCAGAAGCACTGGTCGAAGGACCCGCGCGGGATGACGGGATTTCTGCGCGGCACGCCGCGCGAGGCCACGGAGGTGGTGGCGTCGTATGCGAAGGCGGGCGCGTATCGGATCAACATCGCACTTCGCGAGGGACCGTACGACTGGGACGCGCTCCACGCGTTCGCCTCGGACGTGATGCCGCAATTCGTATGAACAAACTGACAAGTCGAGGAGGTCAGATGATGCGTCGCTTACTCGTCCTCGTGTTTGCGATCGTCTTCGTCGCGGCCGCTGGCGGAGCCGCATGCGGTGGTGGTGGCGGCGGCGGCGGTGGCGGCGGCGGGCAGGGCTCACCCGCTCCAACGTCCGGCTATTAGCACCCCGCGCGTTCGCGTGGACCCGTTCTCCACCGAGGGATCGGCCGGAAGCTGGACTGTGCGGTGGAGGATCAACAACGAAAGCGATGGGCCGATCCGCCTACTTACCGCGCAACACCCCCATTCCCAGTTCCGCACACCGGAGACGGAGATCGATCGCGAGATCGCGCCCCGCGCCTCGGCGGACGTGGCGCTGCCGGTCCGTTTCAGCGAATCGCCCGGTGTCGTCGTCGAAAACCCATTCCTGATCTTGCGGTTTCGGGAGAACGGCGATTGGCGCGCGCTCGCGCGGGTGCGCGTAACCGCTGGAAAGAACGGTGAACCTCTGGCCGGCGATTCGGTCGTCCTGACCACGCAGAAGGTCGGAACGCCGGACTAGGCTCTGCTTGTGAACGCCGAAGATCGCACGGTCCTGGAGCGGATGCGGGGCTGACGCGGCAACTGAAGCCTCGGCTTCGAAGAGACCACGGGTATGGTCTCCAACGTGCTCGAAGTGGATGAAGACGACCTCCTGAAACGGGTGAAGACGTTCAAGAAGAAGTACGCGGACGATCCCGAGTACAAGAAGCTGCGCGCAGCGCTCCCGAAGGACTGGCCTCTCTAGGAGAAGGGCGCTACGCGGCTGAGTCGCGCAAATCTAGGCGGTCGCGGGTGTACCTCGGGTTTGAACAACAAGGGCCAGGGTGAGAACCGCGCCCGCGATGATTAGGCCGGCGGCGATCACAACCGGAGCGATGACATTCGGAGCGAAGCAGCCCGAATAGGTCGTCGCGCAGCGGGCCGTCGCCTGCGCGAGCAGCGCGAGGCCGGAGACTCCCGTGCCGCACAGCATTCCGGCGATCGCGGGCATCCCGCGCGCTCGGAGGAGCACCAAGGCCACAAGGACGCTAAGGACAAGACCGGGAGTCGGAGCTACCAGGAGCGCCGCGGCGGCGAGCGGGCCGAAGATGAAGCCCAATACCCAGGCTCTCCTCATGAAGTCACGCAAGCACTAGACATTGGCAGGAAGCCGCAGCTCGGGGTGGCGTAGCTCCAGCTTCCCGGTCTTGCCGCTCCAGTACGAGTTGCGCTGGCCGGTCATCGCCTGCACGTGCCCATCCCACTCGAAGTTGAACGCTTCGAGGCCAAGCCGCACCGCGCGGCGGCATTTCTCACGCGTCTCATCGTCTGTCGCGTAGCGGCGGATCGCCTCGATCTGTCGGTCACCGTGCCCGGTGTCCTGTTCG
>VBEY01000082.1 GCA_005889295.1 Chloroflexota bacterium
CTTCACACCCGCGTGATCCGTGGGGCTGTAGCTGAGGCTTTGCACGAGCGAGCCGGTGAAGTCCTTCATCTGGTCGAGGTTCGTCATGAAGCCCTCGCGGGTCAGCTCCTTGCCCGCGCGCTTGAGCGCCTCGATGAACACCTGTCCGTAGGTGTATCCCGATTCGGTGAACCCACCGATCTGCTCCCTCGGAGCGTACTTGGCCATGAACGCCTGGTACTCGACGATCTTCGGGTTGCTGGTGTCATCGAACGCGGGGAGGTATGCCTCGATCAACATGCCGTTGATCGCGGTGCCAGCCAGCTGGAAGATCGACGGGTCGTTGATGACCGAGGATGAAAGCAACTTCGGCGCGTAGCCGATCTTGCCCATCTCGGCGATGATCGAGCCGCCCGGCTTCGGAACCGCGTAGAGGATCACCGTATCCGCGCCGGACGTCTGCAATTTGAGCGCCTGCGCGCTGAAGTTGGTGTCTGCCGTTTCGTACGACACACCGGTCGCGGCCGGAAGTCCGCGCTTCTTGAGCTCCGCCTGGACGGCGTCGAGCCCTTCCTTGCCGAAGGCATCGTTCTGGTAGAAGACCGCGATCTTCTTCGTGCCCATCGTGTCGAGCGCGTATTGCGTCGCGAGCGTCGCTTCGGTCGTGTAGTTGAGTTGGACGGCGTAGATGTTCTTCTTGAGCGGGACCGCGAGTGCGGTCGTCCCAGTCGCCGGCCATACGTGCGGGACGTTGTTGCTGACGAGGTAGTCCATGACCGCCGCGTTGTGGGCCGTCCCGAGGCCACCGCACAGCGCGAAGACCTTGTCCTCTTCCACGAGCTTCTTCACCGCGGCCACCGTCTTGGCCGGTTGGTAGCTGTCGTTCTCGTAGATGAAGCGGATCTTGCGGCCGTTGATGCCGCCCTGGTCATTGATCATCTTGAAGTACGCGTCGAGCGTGCGGTCGATCGCGCCATACGCACCCGCCGGCCCATCCTGCGGTCCCCAACTGCCAACGACGACCTCGGTGTCGGTAACACCGGTGACGACGGGCTTGGCAGTGGCGCTCGCCGCCGCCGTCGCGGGCGCGGATGACGCCGCGGGCGACGGGGTCGCCGACCCGCAGGCCGTCACAAGCAGCGCGACGAGCAACGGGACGACCTTCGCCGCCCGTGGCAGGAATCGATGTTGTGTCCTCGAAAGTTGCCCTTTCAAAAGCTCCCTCTCCTTCTGGCCTTACCCGGCCCTAATGCCCCAGATATGCGCGTCGCACCTCCTCTCGCTGACGGAGCGCCGCGCTCCGATCGCCGAGGATCACGCGTCCGGTCTCTAGGACATACGCATGGTCGGCGATGTCGAGCGCCATGTGCGCGTTCTGCTCGACGAGGAGCACGGTCGTGCCTGCGGCGCGGATCTCGCTGATGACACGGAAGATCTCCTTGACCAATATCGGCGCGAGGCCAAGGGATGGCTCGTCGAGCACAAGCAGGCGTGGCCGAGCCATGAGCGCCCGTCCGATCGCGAGCATCTGCTGCTCGCCGCCGCTGAGGGTTCCGGCCCGCTGCTGCAGCCGCTCACGTAGGCGCGGGAAATATTCGAACACGCGCGGCGGATCCTGGCGCGCGGCGCCGAGATCGCGTCGCGCGTACCCACCGAGCAACAGGTTCTCGCGCACGGTGAGCTCGGCGAAGATCTGCCGTCCTTCGGGCACCTGAACGATCCCCGCCCGCACCATCCGGTCTGGGCTCCAGCCATCGATGCGCTTGCCGTCGAAGTCGACCGAGCCGCGCGTCGGCCGGAGGAGACCGGAAATCACCCGCAACGTCGTCGTCTTGCCCGCGCCGTTCGCCCCGAGCAGCGCGACGACGCTCCCCTCGGCGACCTCGAGACTGACGCTGTGCAGGGCGCAGACGCGCCCGTAGTAGGCCTCGATCTCGTTCACCGTGAGCAGCGCCGCATTAGGCATCGGAGACCTCGAGGTCAGGTTCGCCGAGGTAGGCCTCGATGACCACGGGGTTACGGCGGACGTCCGACGGCGCTCCCGTGGCGATACGTCGGCCGAAATCCAGTACGTAGAGCCGATCGCAGAGCCCCATGACGAATGACATGTCGTGCTCCACGACGAGCACGCTCAGGTCGAACCGTTCACGGATTCGGCGGATGAGGTCGGCGAGCCCCTGGCTCTCGCGGTGGTCGGCGCCGGCGCTCGGCTCGTCGAGCAGCAGCAGCCCTGGGTGCGAGACGAGCGCCCGGCCAAGCTCGACCAGCTTCTGGAGGCGGAAGGGCAACGTGGATACCACGCTGTCGCGATAGCCCGTGAGGCCAAGGAAATCGAGCATCTCGTCGGCGCGTGCCGTCGCGCGGGCTTCGTCCGCGCCGACCCCGCGCAGGCGCAGGCCATCACGGATCGCGCCGCCGCGCATGACCGCGTGCTCTCCAACCAGGAGGTTCTCCAGTGTCGTCATGCTGCGACAGAGTTCAACGTTCTGGAACGTGCGCGCGATGCCGAAGCGGACGATGTCGTGCGACCGAGCGCGGGTGATGTCGCGGTCCTTGAAACGGATGGTCCCGCTCATGGGCTCGTAGAACCGGCTGATGCAGTTGAAGACCGTGGTCTTCCCCGCTCCGTTCGGTCCGATGAGCCCGACGATCTCGCCGGTGTTCACCGAAAGGTCGACGCCGTCGACGGCGACCAGTCCTCCGAAGCTGATCGTGAGCCCCGTGATCTCGAGTAGCGGTCCGCTCACCTAACGCCGCTCCCCTCACCCAGCTCGACAATCTGGTCCAC
>VBEY01000006.1 GCA_005889295.1 Chloroflexota bacterium
GCTGGCTCGGGACCGGCGACGAGAGGCTTCCGCCGCGAAGGAGCGACCAGAAGAGATCGAACGTCGTCTCGAACGGGGCCAGGTCGGACTGTCGCGAAACGAGGGCCGCGCGGCTCGCGGCGCGCATGTCGTCGGGCCGCTCGAGGTCGATCTCGGCGATCGATTGAAGGTAGACGCGCGCGCGCTCCGCGTTCACGTGGACTCCGGCCCGCCGAAGAAGCCGCGGGAGCATCAGCAGGTTGCGCGCGACGCGGTCGTCGCCGAGTTCGCGACTCATGCTCGTTTCGCCGCGGGTCGGCGTCGCACCGGGAAGTAGGTCTCCGGCGTTCCGGGAGCGCTTAGAAAATCTCCGATGATTCGACCGGCGAGCCCCGGCTTCTCGATGATGACCGCATGGGAAGCCCCGGGTATTACCGCGAGCTGGCCCTGGGGGAGCGATTCGTAAAGCGACGCCGTATGCGCCAAGGTCGCCAGGTCGTCGTCTCCAGCCATGACCAGGGCGGGCGCCGAGATCTTTCGGAGGTCGTCGGTGGTGAGGGTCGGCTCCGTGGCGAACATCGCGAACGATTTCTTCGCGACGACCGCGAAGTGGTCGTCGCCATCCGGAGAGCGCTCGGCATAACGATCCCGGATGAACCGTGGTGGGCCGTGGCCCGTGCCCGTCGGCATCATTCCGTCGTAGTGATAGTTGGTCCCGATCAGAACGAGCGTACGAACGAAGTTCGGGCGGCGCAGTGCGACGAGCAGCGCGACGATGCCGCCATCGCTCCAGCCGACGAGATGCGCCGGTCCGCCGATGAGCCTCTCGATCGCCGCGACGGTCTCGGTGGCCATGTCGTCGTAATGAAATGGCGCGTCCGTGTCGGCGGTGCGTCCGTGTCCGCGTCGGTCGAACGCGACCACGCGGAAACGATCGGCGAGCGCAGGCCCGAGCGGATCGAGCAATAGCTCGCTGTCACTCAGCCCGCCGTGGAGCAGGAGAACCGGCTCGCCCGTCCCTCCGGAGTCCGCGAACCATGTCCGATGGCCGCCGATATCCGTGTATCCGCGTGTCTGTCTCTCTGTCGAGGTGGTCACGCCGTGACCGGCGCCTCGAGCTTCGCCTTGATGCAGGAGAAGACCTGTTGCGTGATCTTGTCGGCCGCGCCCTGCATCAGCCGCGCGCCGACCTGCTGGATCATCCCGGACACGGTGACGTCGCTCGCCCATTTCATCGTCGTGCGCGTCCCGTCAAGCGCGGCGAGGTCCATCGTGCTGCGCATCTCCACAGCACTCCCCGGCGCCTGACCGCGCGCCACCACCGTTGCGTGACCAGGCTCCTCGAGTTCGGTGAACTCGACGTTCATCGTGAACGTCCCCTTGATCGGACCGACACCGGCCCGCACCACGACCTTGAAGCGGTGCGGGTCGGTGACCTCGAGGCTCTGCACGTCAGGCGCGCACGTCGTGACCTGCTTCGGATCGGTCAGGAAGGACCACACCCGATCGCGCGGTGCGGCTATGTCGAGCGTGCCTTCGAATCGCATTAGCGGCGACCTATTCGGCCACTCCCTTTTCCTTGAGGATCTTCTGCACTTTCCACGGCGTGATCGGGATATCGATGTGCCGGACGCCGAGGTGAGCGAGCGCGTCGACGACCGCGTTCGCGATCGCCGCCGGCGCGCCGACGGTCGCGGACTCGCCGACACCCTTCGCGCCGATCGGATGATGCGGCGACGGCGTGGTGGTCTTCGCGGTCTCCCAGTTTGGCGTCTCCATCGCGGTCGGCAGGAGGTAATCCATGAACGTCCCGCCCTGGATGTTGCCCTGTTCGTCGTAGGTGATCTGCTCGTAGAGCGCGGGCGCGAGACCCATGGTGAGACCACCATGGATCTGACCCTCGACGATCATCGGGTTGATGATCGTGCCGCAGTCGTCCACCGCTACGAAACGGCGGATCTTGACCTCGCCGGTCCCGCGATCGATGTCGACGACGCAGATGTACGAGCCGAAGGGGAAGGTGAGGTTCGGTGGGTCGTAGTAGTCGACCGCCTCGAGCCCCGCTTCCATGCCCTGCGGGTGGTTGGTGTATGCGGCGAACGCGACCTCCTGCATCGTCTTCGACTTTGCCGGGACGCCCTTGACCTGGAACTTGTAGTCCTTCCACTCGACGTCGTCGGGGTTTGCCTCGAGCAGGTGCGCGGCGATGAGCTTGGCCTTCTCGCGGATCTTCCGCGCCGCGATCGCCGTGGCCCCGCCAGCGACCGGTGTGCTGCGGCTGGCGTACGTGCCCAGGCCGTACGGCGCGGTGTCGGTGTCGCCTTCCTCGACGGCGATGTCGGCGACCGGGATCCCGAGCTCCTCCGCGACGATCTGTCCGAACGTCGTTTCGTGACCCTGGCCCTGCGACTTCACGCCGATCCGGACCATCACCTTGCCCGTCGGGTGCACGCGGATCTCCGCGGAGTCGAACATCTTGATGCCGAGGATGTCGAAGTTCTTCGACGGCCCGGCGCCGACGATCTCGGTGAACGAGCTGATGCCGATCCCCATGAGCTCGCCCTTCGCACGCTTGGCGGCTTGCTCCTTGCGTAGCTCGGCGTAGCCGATCTTGTCCATCGCGAGCCGCAGCGCGCGCCCGTAATCGCCGGAGTCGTACTCCCAGCCCAGCGCCGAGGTGTACGGGAAGGCCGTCGGCGGGATGAAGTTCTGCATCCGGAGCTCCGCCGGGTCTCTCTTGAGCTCGAGCGCGAGCACGTCGACGAGCCGCTCGATGGTGAACGCGGCCTCGGTGACGCGGAACGAGCAGCGGTAGGCGATGCCTCCCGGAGGCTTGTTGGTGTACGCGCCGTCTACTTCGACGAAGGACTTCTCGAACGGGTACGAGCCGGTGATGATGTGGAACAGACCCGCCGGGTACTTCGACGGGTTCGCGGCCGCGTCGAACGCGCCGTGGTCGGCGATCGTCTTCACGCGGAGCGCCTGCATCGTGCCGTCCTTCTTGGCGGCGAGCTCGGCGCTGATGTGGTAGTCACGCGCGAACGAGTCCGCCTGGATGTTCTCGGCGCGGTCCTCGATCCACTTCACCGGCGCTCCGGTGAGCACCGATGCGCCGATCGCCAGGACGTAGCCCGGATACACCGGCACCTTTCCGCCGAAGCCGCCGCCGATGTCCGGCGAGATGACGCGGATCTTGTGCTCGGCGAGGCCGAGGTGGCCGGCGACGAGCGCGATGACCGTGCGGATCGCGTGCGGCGCCTGCGTCGTCATCCAAACCGTGAGCTTGCCCTCGACCTTGTCGAAGCTCGCCACGATGCCGCACGTCTCGATCGACGAAACGTGGATCCGCGGGATGTAGAGGTCCTGCTTGACGACGACCTCGGCATCCTTGAACGCCTTGTCGGTGCCGGCCTTGTCGCCGACCTCCCAGTGCCAGATGTGGTTGTCCTTCTGTTCGCGATCTTCGCGGACGAGGGTGGCGCCCGGCTGCAGCGCCTTGATCGGATCGACGACGACCGGCAGGGGCTCGTAGTCGACCTCGATCGCGTCGACGCCGTCGGCCGCGATGTAGCGCTCGGTCGCCACGACCGCGGCGACCTCCTGCGCCTGATAGAGGACCGTGTCGGTCGGAAGGACCATCTGCTTGTCGCTCATGAGCGTCGGCATCCAGTGCAGGTTGAGCGGAACGAGGTCTTTTCCAGTGATGACCGCGACAACGCCCGGAATCTTGAGGGCCTTCGACGTGTCGATGTTCTTGATGCGGGCGTGCGCGAGCGGGCTCCGCGCGATATCCAGGTAGAGCATGCCGGGCAGCTTCACGTCGTCGACGTACTTGCCCTTCCCGCGGATGAAGCGCGCGTCTTCCTTGCGCTTGACGCTGTGGCCGATACCGCCGATCTCTACAGCCATGCCTTTAGGCCTTCCCTTCCGCGGTCTCGCGCATGACGCGCGCCGCGTGGTCGATCGACTTCACGATGTTCACGTAACCGGTGCAGCGGCAGAGATTCCCGGAGATCGCCTCGCGGATCTCCAGTTCCGTCGGCTGCTTGTTCTTCTCGAGCAGGGCGACGGCGGTCATCATCATTCCGGGAGTGCAGAACCCGCATTGCAGCCCGTGCTCCTGGTGGAAGCCCTCCTGGATCGGATGGAGCTTCCCATCCTTCTCGAGCCCTTCAACGGTCGCGACCGTCCCCTGATCGGCCTGCACGGCGAACACCGTGCACGACTTCACCGCGCGACCGTTGAGGAGCACCGTGCAGGCGCCGCAGTTAGTGGTATCGCAGCCGATGTGCGTGCCGGTCATCCCGAGGTTCTCGCGGAGGAAATGGACAAGGAGCGTGCGCGCCTCGACGTCGACGTCGTGCGGCGCTCCGTTGATCGTCACGTGGATCTTGAGCGTGCGTTGCCCTTTGCTCGTGGTGGGCGCGGTTTCGACTGCCATCTCACTTCCCTCCCGTGGCGCGGGCGACGGCCTTGCGGATCGCGCGCTGCGTGAGCACACGGATCACGTCGAGCTTGTACTCGGCCGGACCGCGCAGATCGGACCACGGCTTCGACTCGCCCGCGGCCGCTGCGGCTGCCGCGGCGATCGTCTTGTCGTCGGTCGCTTGGCCACGCAGGATCTCCTCAGCCTTGCGCGCGCGGATCGCGGTTGGCCCGGCGTTGGTCACACCGATACCGACGGCGCCGACCTTGCCCTTCTCATCCAGCGCGAGCATCACGGCGACGCCCGCGATGGCGAAGTCGCCGACCTTGCGCTCGAGCTTCAGATACGCGCCGCCACTTCGCGCCGGCGGTTTGGGAATCCGGATCTCCGTCAGGATCTCGTTGGGTCCGAGCACGGTGGTGAACGTGTCGACGAAGAACTCGTCGATCGGGATCAGGCGCTCGCCCGTCGGACCTCTCGCGACGACGGACGCGCGCAGCGCGAGCATCGTCGCCGGATGGTCGTTCGCGGGATCGGCGTGCGCCAGGTTGCCGCCGACCGTCGCCATGTTGCGCACCAGCGGGTCCGCGATCACCCGGGTCGTGTCGACGAGGATCTGGTAACGCTCCCGCACGATCGGGTTCATATCGAGGTCGGCCTCGCGCACGAGCGCCCCGATGCGGAGGTCGCCGTTTTCGCGGATCTGCGCGAGACCGGAGATTCGATTGATGTCGACGAGGAAGGCCGGCTGCGCCAAACGGAACTTCATGAGCGGGATCAGGCTTTGGCCTCCCGCGAGCACCTTGCCCTCTCCGCCGGAGCTCGTCAGGAGCTCGATCGCGTGGGCGACGTCGCGCGCGACCGCGTACTCAAAGGATGCAGGAATCATGTCCGCCTCCCCAAAACCCCTTTGCAGACGCCCGGACTTTACACCCGCAAATACGCTTGAGGCGTGCGACCGGATGCCCGCCCGCTGCCAGCGCTGCAGCGTGCGTACTTTTACCTGGTCGCGCTGGTCGCGATCCACATGGTCGTGCTCGGCATCGCGAATTTGCTGCGGGTGGGCGCCGAGGTCTCGCTCAAGGCGCCGTTCGGTGGATTCACCGGCCTGCCGTTCCCTGTCTGGGACTACAACCGTCCCAACGACGTTTATCGGGAGCAGGCGAGCCTCGCCCTGGCGCTTTTGGTGGTCGGCGCGCCGGCCTGGTTCTTTCACTTCCGCGCCGCGCAGAAAGCCGCCCTGGCGTCGGTCGCCGAGCGGACCTCCGCCATGCGGAGCTTCTACCTACACGCGGTCCTGTTCATCACCGCCGTGCTCGTCTTCGGATACGGACTGCGGGCCCTCACGCTGGTGTTTCAGGGCGCCTTCGCCGAATCCACCCCGTTTGGAACCAGCACGTTCGGTATCGAGCAGCAATGGCGAGCGCGTGCCGCGGGCGCGGGCGCGGTGGCAATCGCCGCGATCCCGGTCCTCGCCTATCACCTGCGCCTTTCGGTCGCCGACCGCATAGCGGTTCTCTTGTCCGGCCGCGCCGCGCAGCTGCGCCACCTGGCGCTCTACGGTCTCGTCCTCGTCGGCCTCACGTGGGGCGCGTACAACGCCATCAACGTGCTGAACCAGATCTGGCAATACACCGCCGACCAGCTCGTCTCGCCGAGCGGCGTAAACGAGTTCGTCGCTCCCGCGGGGTTCACGCCACCGCGCGGGCCCAGCAAGGAGGATTACGTCGGGTCGCAGCTGATCGGGGCGCTCCCTGGCATCGTTGCTGGATTCGCGCTCTGGCTTGGCACCTGGATGCCGCTGCAGCGCAGCATCCGCGGCGCGACGGCCGACGCGTTTATGGAGCGGCGGTCGTCGATCCGGAAGCTGGTCGTCTACCTGATCGTGTTGTTTTCCGCGCTCGGCGTTCTCTCGTACGGAACGATCGCGCTGACCGCGATTGGTCGCCGTCTCCTTGGCGACCCAATCGTCGAGCGATTCTCCACCCTCCACCGGGAGATCGGGACGCCACTCGTCGGCGTACTCGTCCTCGGTGCGATCTGGATCTTCTATCGCCGCGTCATCGCGATCGACGCGACGCTCGAAACGGAGCGCGAGCGCGCCGCGACGATCCGCCGCCTCTACACCTATCTGATCGCGGGGATCGGAATGGCGATGCTCGGTATCGGGCTCGCCGGTCTGATCGGCGTCATCGGCAGCCTGGCCATGAACATCAACACCCATCCGAATTCCGAGACGGCGGGCGACATCTCGATCGTGCTTCTCGGCGCGCCGGCGTGGGCGCTCTCATGGTGGCAGGCGCGCCGGCGACTCGACGACGAGGAGCGCCGCTCCGCCCCGCGCCGCGGATACCTCTACTTCGCGATCCTCGCCGGCGTTCTCGGCATGCTGCTGTTCGGGTCGGCGCTGCTCTATCGCCTGCTCAACGCGACCTTTGCCGGGAGCCTTTTCACCGTTGCGACGTGGCATGACATCTGGCATTTCCTCGTGGACGCGTTGGTGAGCGCGGGGCTGTTCCTCTTTCACTACCGGGTACTCCGCGCGGATCGCACCGCGCAGTTGCCGGCGGTTGCTCAGCATCCCGTCACCGTGCTGGTGCAGGCGTCGGATCCAGTCGCCGCGCGAGCCCGACTCGCCGCAGTGCTTGAGGGTCAGCCGGACATCGCTATTCGCTAGGCAGATCAGCGGCCAATGGCCGCACGCACGCGCTCGGGCGTCGCGCCGAGCCTCGCAAGGATCTGCGCGGCAAAGCTCTGCTCGTCGTGGACGACGGCGAGCAAGAGATATTCCGGCAGGATCGGCTTGTCCGGTTGCGATTTCTGGACGACGAGTTCGAAGACCTGTTTCGTCTCCGGGCTGAGGACCATCTCCAGCGGCGACGACTCCTGTTCGCGGGGCGGGATGACCTTCCCGATCTCCGCGCGCACTCGCTCCAGCGTGAGCCCGAGCTCGTCGAAGATCCGCACCAATGCCTGGTCCGCTTGATCAGGCCCGGTCAAGCGTGCCAGCCCGAGAAGCAGATGCTCTGTCCCGATGTAGCTGTGGCCCATGCGAACGGCCTCGTCCTGAGCGAGGGCGAGCGCGTGTTTCGCGCGATTACTGAAGCGCTCCACCGCGCGGGACTGGTATCCGCCCCGGGGCGGGGGCATGTAGCCGGCCGGCGGCGGAGTGCCGGCTGCGCTCAGAAGCTCGAGCACCTTTGCGCGCACCGCCTCGAGCGAGAGCCCGAGCGACTCGAGGATCCCGGACGCGATGCCCTGGCCCTCGTCGATGAGCCCGAGCAGGATGTGCTCCGGCTCGACTTCTCGGCGGCCGAGGTGGATCGCTTCCGCTCCAGCGAACTCGACCACCTTCTTGGTGCGAGGCGAAAGCGTGATCTCGGCGGGTGAGGTCGTCCGGTCGCCGCGACCGATGATGAATTCGAGCGCGGTCCTGACCTTCGTCAAATCGGCGCCGAGCGAGGTGAGCGCCCGCGCCGGGATGGTGTCGCCGTCGCGCAACAGCGCCGCAAGCAAGTGCTCGGTGCCGATGTAGTTGTGGTTCTGCCGGATCGCCTCGTCCTGGGCCAGCGCGAGCACGCGCTTGCCGTGCCCGCTGAACCGACCGAACGGACCCACGCCCGGCGATGGCTTCGCCGAGGCCGGACGCACCGTGACGGGCTGCGGCCGGGGATCGCGCGCGAAGGAGTAGACGCGTCCGCCGCCCCTGCCCCGGGCCATCCAGGACTGGACCGCGCCGATGATCACTCCGCCCGCGGCCCCGCCGGCGAGGCCCGCGACCAGCGCAACGAGGATGACTTCGAGTGTCACGACTGCGCCGTGTCGACGATCTCGCGAACACGCTGGGCCGTCGCGCCGAGCGACGCGAGCACCTGCGCGCCGACGCCGTCGCCCTCGTCGAGCAGCGCCATCAGGAGAAACTCGGGTGGGACCTCCTCGCGTTTGCGTTTCGCAGCGATCCTGTTGGCCATCGCGAAGATCGTCGAGAGGCGTGGCGTGGATATCAGCTCAGTCGGCATCGCGCTCGTCAGGGTGGGCGGGACCGCGGCCTCGATCCGCCGGCGCATGGTTTCCAGATCGACCAGGAGCTGACTCCAGATCATGCCAAGCACCGGGGTCGAATGGACGCGCAAGGCCACCGCGAGATGTTCCGTGCCGATGTGCGAGTGACCGCACTGGATCGCCTCCTGGCGCGCGAGCGTTATGACTTTTCGCGAATCGAGATCGAAACCGAGGAACGCGGCTGAAGCCTCGGCCTGCGCGTACATATGCCGAGCCTGTTTGACTTGCACGAACGATTTCCACCGGCGGTCCGAATGAGTGGTCCTCCGTCGCAGCACTGCTTCGACCGTGCCCACAAGCGCGGCGCCGATCGCGCCGCCGGCGACGCCGGCGACGAGCGCGATGATCGCGACCGAGCCGAGGTCCACGCGACGCTACTCCGGTGGGCGGGTTGCCTCGTTCTTCTGCTCTTGCTGGGTGGGGGCGTCGGCATGCGCGAGGTGCCGTGCCAGCGGCCCCGACGGTACGCGCCATTCGCTGCTCGGTTGTGGCGCGCCGAACGTCGTTCCGCCCAGGTGGCGTTGCGCGCGAATCGTGCCGAGGGAGACCACCACCGCCACGAGCGCGCCGGTGATGCCACCGGCGATCGCGGCAACGATGATCGCGCTATCGAAAATGTTGATGTTCATTCCTTCATCCTGTCGAGAATTTCACGAATGCGCTCTGGGGTCGCGCCGACCGATTTCAACACCGTCGCGCCGACACCGTCGGCCGACGCGATCGCGAGAAGCAAATGTCCGGAGCGGATGAGCGCGCGGTTTCGCGCGGACGCGAGCGAGGCGGCTCGAGCGAAAACGTCATTCAGCCCCATATGCTCGTCGAGGCCGGACGGTCGAGGCCCCTCTCTTCGCGGCGCCGCCGCGTCGATCCGCGTCACGAGGTCCGTAAGGTCAACGCCGAGCTGGGTGAGGACCGAGTGCGTCCAGGCCTCGCCACTCGTGACGAGGCCGAGCAAGAGGTGATGGGGCGCGACTTCCTTGTCGTTTGCGCGCCCGGCCTCCCAGTAGGCGCGCGCCAGGGATCTCTGGCTGCCCGCATCCAGACGATCGACCGCGGCGATCATGTGAGAGCTCCCAATGACCCTCGCGCCGGTTGTAGGGGCGACGCCCGCCGTGGCCGCGGTGGATATGTCCGTCCCCTGCTTCGCCAGCAGCTCGATCACCCGGTGACGGATCTGTTCAAGGCTCACCCCGAGTGACTCGATGACCCCCGCGCCGACACTCTGACCCTCGCGCACGAGCCCGAGCAGCAGGTGCTCGGTGCCAACATGGCTATGCCCCAGCTTGCGCGCCTCGTCGATCCCGAGCTCGATCACCTTCTTGGTGCGCGGGGAGAGCGTGATCTCGCTGGGTGAGGTCGTCGACTCGCCGCGACCGACGATGAACTCGACCGCCGTGCGCGCCTTCGAGAGCTCGACGCCGAGCGATTCGAGGACCCGAGCGGCCACGCCCTCACCTTCGCGGACGAGCCCAAGCAGGAGATGCTCGACACCGATGTAGTTGTGGTTGAATCGGATCGCCTCGTCCTGCGCGAGGGCGAGAACGCGCTTGGCGCGGTCGTTGAAACGATCGAAGGGGCCCATCGCAGTCCCGAGCCTACTGCTCGGTCGGTTGCCTGCTTTCTCTTGACGTTGATTGGGTCTAGCGTCCTCGCTCGGTCAAGTTAGGAAGGTGGAGGCGGCCGATGCGTTTGGTTAGACCTGCGTTGTTCGTCGTTCTTCTGTCGAGCGTCTTAACCACGAGCGTGGCGATCGCCGCCAGCAGCCTGGCTGGAGAAACGTTCACCGGAACGTGGACCATTGCCTCCGTCGATGTCGTGCCCGCTGTCACCGCGAACTGCGTGGACCTCGTATCCGGCACGGTCAAATATGTCTCCGCGACAGCGACCGGATCGACGGCTGTCGCTGCCGGGCCGTTCCCCGGGTTCTATGTCGAGTCTGGCACGGTGACACTGGTGGGTGGCGTCATCACCGCCTGGACCGCGAGCTGGAGCGTGGCGAGCACCGCAGGTGGTGCTCCGTACGTGAGCGGGACGAAGGCCCTGAGCGTCGCCGGCACCGGGCCGTTCATTTGCCAGTTCGCAAACGCGGCCGGAACGCTGAATGCAACCCTCAGCTACACCGCGGACGGTGCGCCCGGGTCACCTCCGGCTGGCGTCGTCGCATTCGTTGGACCGGCCAGCGGTTTGGCGACGGCCTCCCTCCAGTTCAACACAACGTCGCTTGGAGACCCGCCGAGCCCCGGTACAGCGAGCGGGACGTTCATCGAGACCTTCGCTGGCTCAGCGCCGCCCACCCAGGGCTGCGACGACGACAGGGACTCGAACGACGACACCGACAGAGACTCGCATGTCGACAACGACAGGGACTCGCATGTCGACAACGACAGGGATCGCAACGACGACTGCGAACAGGAGGGGGAGAACTAGCAGGGAGAGCTACGTGCGTC
>VBEY01000083.1 GCA_005889295.1 Chloroflexota bacterium
AACGACGGCAGCGTGGAGTCCTGGGTGAGCGTGAGCATCCCGCGTTCGACGAGGAAGGCCTCGGCCTCCTCGAGCGACTGGAGCGCGCGGTCAGGCGTCAGGCGACAGTCATGCAGCCGCTTCTGCCGCAGCTCGGCGAGGGATGACACCGGGTGTAGAGTCGGCGCCGACATCGAGGGGGAGGAGCCTATGCGAGTTTCGGATTCCACGTATCTCGCGCGACTCATGGCGCCGCACACACACGACCATGGACTCTCGCGCCGTCAGCTTCTGAAGGCGGGTGCCGCATCGACAGCGATGTTCGCCGCCTCGAGCGTGCTGACGCCCCTGATCGCCGCGGCCGACGACGATGACCGCGACGGAGGGGGCAAGCCCGTTCCGGTGGCGGCCAATGGTGGTTTCTTCGACCTCCACATCTATTTCGTCGGCATCGGTATGGAGCCGTCAGCGATCACGAACTTCAAAGGCGCGGTGGGCGCCGCGGTGGTGGACGGCACCGGGGTGAACCCGAGCACCGGAGAGTCGCTCAACTTCGACACCGACATGCGCTTCATGCAGGGTGTCTTCCGCGGCAAGGACGGCCATACGCGCGACGGCACTTTCGCGTTCATCTGACTCGACGTCTATAGGGGTCAGGTTGACCCTCTCGACCCGAACACCCACCAGATTGCCGACAACAACCCCGGCATCGGTCGCGATGGATTGTTCTGGACGATCCGCGCACCGGAAAGCGCGGTCCACGTAGATCTCGATCGCGGTACGGCGCGCTACCGCATGACCGACGTGGGCCTCCGCGACTACGGCAATCTCGCCAATGCGATCGGCCTCCCCGCCAATCCCGGAAGACCCGGCCCGAGCAAGCCATCGACGGTCTCCTGGGACCTTCGCTTCAGCGGGATCACCGCGCGTGAGTCTTTCAGTGATGCGACCCTGCGATTCGCCGGCGACTACATCCAGACCGGCGCGCACCTCGACTGGTCGATGACCGAGCGGGGCTTCAGCTTCCGCTCGAACAGCCAGGGCCAGACCGTGGTTGCGGCCTTCATCGGCCGCGAGCGCAACGGCGTGTTCTTCGACAGGGACTGAGCGATGCGGGGCGGCCGGCACGCGGCCGCCCCGCCGGGGCACCGGTCTTGCTACCTTGCGCCCGTATGGGGGTAGAAACGCGTGAGTCTCTTGGCGCGCTTTCGCCCTGGTCGCCGGAATTCCTGGCCGCGATCGTCGAATCGTCGGACGACGCGATCATCGGCAAGACGCTCGACGGCACCATCATCAGCTGGAACCGGGGGGCCGAGCGCATCTACGGCTACCGGCCCGAGGAAGCGATCGGACGCAATATCTCGATCCTCGTCCCAGCCGACCATACCGACGAGCTCGCACCCATCTTCGAGCGCCTGCGCAGAGGCGAGCGCGTCGACCACTACCAGACCGTTCGCGTGCACAAGGATGGGAAGCGGATCGCCATTTCGGTGACCATCTCCCCCGTCCGCGACGAGCAGGGGAAGATCATCGGCGCATCGGCGGTCGGGCGTGACATCACGGCGCAGCACGAGGCCACGAAGGAAGCGCTGCGTATGCGCGAGGAGTTCATCTCGATCGCCGCGCACGAGCTGCGCACGCCACTCGCGACGGTCTTCGCCAGACTGCAGCTCGCCGAGCGGCATCTCGCACGTCCGGAGATCGACATGGCCGCGGTGCTTCGGGACGTCGTGCTGGTCCGTCAATCGGCGGATCGCCTCCGCCTGCTGGTGGACCGGCTATTGGACATTTCGCACATCAGCTCGGGGCGTCTCGAGCTGGAGAAAGTCGACACGGACGTCGCCGACCTGGTGCGGTCCGTAAGCTCCGCGTTTGCGGAGACGTCCGGTCACGCGATCCGCGTGAATGCGCCGCAGCCTCCTGAAGCGACGCGCGCGTCGCTGGACGCCGTACGGATCGACGAGGTGATCACCAACCTTCTCGACAACGCGCTCAAGTACGGCGGACCCGGCGACCCGATCGACGTCGACGTCCGCGCGGATGGCGCGGAGGTCAGCTTCGCGGTGCGAGACCGCGGCCCGGGGATCGCGCCGGATCAGCGCGAACGCATCTTCCAGCCGTTCGAGCGCGGCGACACGAAGGCGCCGGGCGTGGGGCTTGGGCTGCATGTGGCGCGAGAGATCGTCCTGCTGCACGGCGGAACGATCGCGCTCGAAGCGCCACCCGACGGAGGAGCGCGGTTCGTGGTGACGCTCCCGAAGGATGGAGCGCGCTCCTAACGAGCGTAGTGCCGCGAGCAGCGGAAGAGCAGCCTTATTCCTGAATCCTGCTCGACGAACTCGATCCGCAGGTCGTCCGAGGCGCTGGCGGACCAGATTCCCTCGAGGTCCCCGGAAAGCGGATGGACCCGCAGCGAAGGATGGCGTTCGTCGTCATCGAGCAGCCGTAGCGCTTTTACGAACCGACGCTGATCGGTACGACCGAACCCTAGAAGCGTCTCGAAGAATTCGGTTGTGAACCGCAGCGAACGGTATTTGTGGAGCGCTACTGCTTCGGACGTCGCCGACGGTTGATCCGCGTGCGTCGTCGCGGCACGCGGCCGGCGAGCAGATCTTCCTCAGTGGTCTCATACACCCGTCCAGCCTTCACGTCGGCGAGCGCCCGTTGTAAGGAGGCCAGAGCCTCGGGCGTGTAGGCCCAGCGGTCCTCTTCCGGG
>VBEY01000277.1 GCA_005889295.1 Chloroflexota bacterium
CTCGATGTCGATGTCGCTCCAGGCGGTCGCTTCGCCGCGCGAAAGACTGCCGAGCAGCACCATCGTCCGAACGGCCGGACCGTCCGCGATTTGCGCCGCGCGCTCGAGCAAGGGCGTGAGGGTGTCTTCAGGCACCGAACGTGAGAGTACCGTTGAACGCGTGAGCGAACTGCTCCCGCTCTTCCCACTCAGCAGCGTCCTCTTCCCCGGCGCGCTCATGCCACTCCACATCTTTGAATCCCGCTACCGCTTGCTGATCCGGCGGTGCATCGAGCGAAGACAATCGTTCGGGATCGTTCTGATCCGGAGCGGAAGCGAGGTCGGCGCGTCCGCCGAACCCCACGCCATCGGGACCGAGGCGAGGATCGTCGCCGAGTCTCCACTCGTCGACGGTCGCTCGTACATCGTCACGCGCGGCCACCGTCGGTTTGCCGTGGAACGGATCGTCGCCGACGCCGAGCCCTACCTCGTCGGACATGTTCGGTACCTCGACGAGCCCGATGGCGTTGGTGCGGCTGACCACGCGAGCCAGGCACGCGAGGCGCTCGGCGCGTACCTCCTCGCGGTGGTCGCCGTCACCGATGACTCGCGAGGGGAGCGCGCGTTCGTCGACGACCTTCGCGACGCGCCGCCGAGCGACCTCGCCTACCGGATCGCCGGCAGCCTCGCTGTGGATGCTCTCCGGCAGCAAGCGCTCCTCGAGCTCGAGACGGCATCAGCCCGCCTGGAAGAGGAGACGCGGATTCTGAATCGCGAGACCGAGCTCCTTCGCGATCTGCTCGTACGCTTGCGCGAGCGCGGGGAGCGACCCGAGCTCAACTAGGCGAGGCCGTCGGCGTACCGGACAACTCCGTCCGTTATGGTCGCGCTCACCCGCGCGGCGAGGACCTCGTCTGCCGTGAGCATCGCGAGATCGCGATCGACGACGGTGGCATCGCAACGCATACCGACCTCGAGCGTCCCCCACTCCCGCTCCCTGCCCGTCGAGTACGCGGCCCCGGCGGTGTACGCGTGCAACGCTTCGTCGAGGGTGAGTCGCTCGGCCGGGAACCAGGCCTCTCGGTCGCTCGGCCGTCTGCGGGTCATCGCGGCGTGGATGCCCAGCAGCGGGTCGATGGGCTCGACCGGCGCATCGGATCCGAAAGCGATTACGGCGCGTCGGTCGAGGAGCGTTCGCCAGGGGTAAGCCCGCGACGTGCGCCGCGGACCCCAGTAGCGGTCCGCGAGGTCACGGTCGCTCGTGCAGTGGATCGGCTGCATCGACGCGATCACGCCGAGCGCGCCGAAGCGCCCGAGATCCTCCGCGCGAACGAGCTGGACGTGCTCGAGGCGCTGGCGGAGCGCCGGCGAGGTCACGCGTGTCGGCGCGACTGCGTCGAGCGCGACGTGCACGGCGCGATCGCCGATCGCGTGGATCGCCACAGCGAGGCCGGCCGCGGCCGCCCGCGCGACGTCGGTCCGAAGCTCCAACGGATCGAATGTGAGGACGCCGCGATCGTCGCTCCCTTCGTAGGGGTCCTCGAGCGCCGCGGTCTGCGAGCCGAGCGCACCGTCTGCGAAGAACTTGACGTGACCGAGCTGCAGCCATTCATCGCCGTTGCCGGTCCGCATGCCGGTGTTGAGGGCGGATTCGAAGTCGAACTGCGAGGTGTCACGGATCTGCGGGGGGACCCAACTGGTCGGTAGCGACCGCGCGAGTGACCGATGCGAGATGCCCATCACGATGCGGACCTTCAGCGCACCGCGATCGTGTGCCCGCCGGAGCGCCGCGTACGAGCTCGCTGCCTCGAGGGACTCGACGCCCGTGACGCCGCGCTTCAGCGCTTCCTGCTGCGCCCGCGCGGTCGCGGCGTCGCACTCGACGTCGGTCGCGAGGGGTGTCGCGCGGTCCGCGAGCTCGTTCGCGCGCTCCTGAAGAATCCCAGTCGGGGCGCCGGCGGCGTCGCGGAAGATCACTCCGCCTTCGGGGGCGACCGTGTCCTTTCCGATCTTCGCCGCGCGGAGCGCCGCGGTGTTCAGCCAGCGCGAGTGGCCATCACGGCTCCGCAGGACCGCCGGACGGTCGCCGGTCACCCGGTCGAGATCGGCCGCCGTCGGCCACCGCCCCCATTTGTTCTTGTCGAAGCGTCCGCCCGTTAGCCATTCCCCAGGGGCGAGCTCGCGAATGCGGCGACCGATAGCCTCGACGGCCTCGTCGATCGTCTTCGTCTCGCGGAGATCGATCTCCGCCATCTGGAAACCCCACCACATGAAGTGGACATGGGCGTCGAACCAGCCGGGCGTCATCAGACCACCGCGCAGATCGACGCGCTCGGCCTTTCCGGCGTCGCGAGTGACATCCGCGACCCGCCCCACCGCGGCCACGCGGCCGTCCCGCGCGAGAAGTGCGTCGGCCGACACCCCGGACCGCACGTGAATCCGGCCCCCGTGGAAAAGCGTCGACGCCATCAGCGAAAGCCGGCGCGTCCCCGAAGTGGAACGAACTTCACCGCGCCATGACGAGTCTCGTGCCCGTCGGGGTGGCGGACGACGAGGTATTGCATCTCCTGATCCCCCACCGGCGCCACGATGAGCCCGGTCGGGGCGCATTGGCGCACGAGCTCGGGGGCGATGCCCGGAGACGCGGCCGTCACCAGGATCCGGTGGTAGGGAGCGTCAGGCGGGTAGCCGATGGACGCGTCGCCCGCGACGACACGGACGTTCTCGTAGCCGAGCTCGGCGAGGAGAACGCTCGCGCGATCGGCGAGCGTTGCGTGTCGCTCAACCGTGACGACGTCCCGCGCCAGCTCCGCGAGGACCGCGGCCTGGTAGCCCGATCCCGTCCCGACCTCGAGCACGTGATGACTCGAGTCCACATTGAGGAGCTCGGTCATGCGCGCGACGACGAACGGTTGCGAGATCGTCTGCCCTTCGGCGATGCCGAGCGCGTGATCGCCATACGCGACGTCCTGGTCTTCCTCGCGAACGAAGCGCTCACGCGGAACCTTCGCCATCG
>VBEY01000007.1 GCA_005889295.1 Chloroflexota bacterium
TTGGCGCGCGCGGTCCGCATGTAGTCCTGGCCGAGGACCTCGAGCATGCTCGAGCGGGTCATTCGCGCAATCACCGCGGTCGAGAAGTAGCCAAGCGTGAGGGCGGGCAGCACGAGATGGAGAAGG
The DNA here is from genome assembly GCA_005889295.1 of Chloroflexota bacterium. Taxonomy (GTDB): domain Bacteria; phylum Chloroflexota; class Limnocylindria; order P2-11E; family P2-11E; genus 3-1-20CM-2-70-9. The sequence continues at coordinate 127 of VBEY01000007.1, forward strand.
CTGCTGCGAAGTGCAACGAGATCGCCGGCGAGCAGGCTGTCGACGACGAAGAGGCCCGTCCGCGACGGTGGCGGGGCAACGAAGTTGTCGATGCGGGCCCCGCCAGGAAACCAGCCGAGCTGGTAGTAGAAGAGGCCGATCACGATGAGGCCGAGCCAGAAGACGGGGATCGAACCGCCGATCAACGAGCCCACGCGGACGAGATGGTCCGGGAGCCGTCCTCGTGAGATCGCCGACCAGACGCCGGCCGGAATGCCGACGAGGATCGCGACGATGAGAGCGGCCAGCGAGAGCTCGATGGTGGCCGGGAACGAATCGAACAGGTCGTCGGCGACAGGACGGCGGGTCCGGATGCTTCGACCGAGATCGCCGTGCGCGAGGCCGACGACATACGTGAGGTACTGCTCGGGTAGCGGCCGGTCGAGGTGATACTCCGCCCGGAACGCCGCGATCTGCTGGTCCGTCGCGTGGTCGCCGAGCGCCGCGGCGACCGGATCGGCTGGGATGACGTGCGAGATCGCGAAGGTGATGATCGAGACGCCGACCATCACCGCCGCGATTCCGACGATCCTCCGGGTCAGGAACCCGAGGAACCGCATGGCGCTTTGCGACTGCTACTTAGTTACTGACGCGAGCTCCGCCCACCCGATCGAGCTCCAGTTGAAGCCCTTTACGTTCGAGCGAAGTCCGAAGAGCTCCTTCGGCTGGTACAGCACGACGTAGGGGCCGTTGTGCAGGACGTAGTCGCCGATCTCTTTGTACGCGGCCACCCGTTTGGCTGGATCCGAAATGAGCTCCGCGTCGTGGGCCTTGCTCGCGATGGTCGCGTCGTCCCACCCGTTCCGGTAGGCGATGGACTTCGCTTTGTAGTCGGTAAAGGGGTTCACGTTCGCGCCGGGGTCGGGGTAGTCCGGACCCCAGTTGATCATCACGAGCTGCCCCCTTTGCGCGCGGTACGTCGCCAGCAGGTCGGCCGTGGTGGTCTGCTTGATATTCACGGTCACGCCGATCTTGGCCCAGTCGGACTTCAGCTTCGCGGCGATATCGCTCCAGGCTGCACCGCCCGGAGCCTGCCCGGTCGGCACCAGGAAGTCGAGCGTCACGCTCGTCTGCCCCGCCTGCTGGAGCAGGTCCTTGGCCTTGTTCACGTCCGCCTGGAACGGCGCGGAGTCGTTGTACCCGGCGAGTCCCTTCGGGACGATGCCCTGCACCTTTGTGCCGTTCCCCTTGAGGAGATCCTTGATGATCCCGTCGTAGTCCACGGCGGTGCGAAGCGCCTCCCGCACCTTGACGTTGTCGAGTGGCTTGACCATCGCGTTCATGCCGACGTAGACGAGCAGGAGGCTGTCGGCTGAGATCGTGGTCACGCCGGACTTGCCCTGAAGAGCCGCGATCTGCTCTGGACCGAGATCGTTGGCGATGTCGATGTCGCCCCTCTCAAGAGCGAACTGCTGGTTCGTCGGCTCCGGCACGTGCTTGACGAGAACGGCGCTGAGGGCAGGTTTCGTCCCGCCGTAGTTCGGATTCGCCTTCAGGAGGAACTCGGTGTTCTTGGTCCAGTGGTCCAAGGCGAACGGCCCGCTCCCGGAGGAGTGCTCGAGCAGGTAAGCCGACCCGAAGTCCCCGCCCGTTTCCTTGGTCTTCACTTCCTTGGAGTCGACGATCCCGCCGATCGTGAAGGTCAGGATGATGAGCAACGTCTGGGTGCTCGACGTCTTCGGGACGCTGATGACGACGGTCGTCGGGTCGGTCGCCTTGATGCTCTCGGCTCTGAGCCCGGCGATGTCAGTAAAGAGGAACGCTGGCGACTTGTTCAGCTTGATCGCGCGCTGGAACGAGTAGACGACGTCGTCCGCCGTGAGCGCGTTGCCGCTCGAGAATTTAACGCCGGACTTGAGCTTGAACGTCATGTCGTTCGTGCTGCCCGCATCCTTGACGTCCCAACTCGTTGCGAGGCCTGCCTTGGGCGTGGTGAGGTCGGTCCCCTCGAACTTCACGAGCGTCTCATAGACGTTGTGGGTGGCATAGACCGCGCTGAACTCGTACAGCACGGCGGGATCGAACGAGATGAGATCGCTCGTGTCGCGGTCGATGACAAGCGTGCTCGCCGCTCCCCCGGCGGTCGGCGAAGCCGAGGCCGCGGCCGAGCCACTCGGCCCCGGAGTCGTCGCGGGTCCGCACGCCGCGGCGACGAGCAAAGCGATGGCAAACACAATCGATAACTGGCGCAGTGAAGACGACATAGCTGCCTCCCCCCGATAGGTAGAAGGCTGAGCCTAGCATTTGACTCGGGCGAATCCTCTGCTACTCCTCTGTAGTAGCTCGGCGGAGGTGTGCAAGTTGCTCCGGTTTGGAACGGCAGGCGACGCAGTCTCGCGCTGGCGGCGACGGACGATCCTGCGATTCGGCTTCCTCGGGGTGCTCGGTCTCGCCGTTAGCGAGATCGCGGCCCTGGTCGTTCCATTCATCCGCGTCAACCGGATAGAAGGGCTTGGAAACCCGGTCAGCGTGGGAACGAAGGCGCAGGTCCTCGAGGTGTTCTCCGCGACCAACGACCGGCCGATCCTCTTCCGCGAGGGGCGCTTCTTCCTCCTTCACGCGCCCGGCGGCATCATCGCCGCCTATCGCAAGTGCACGCATCTCGGTTGCGCCGTGCCATGGAACGACGCCGAGGATCGGTTCCACTGCCCCTGTCACGGATCGCAGTACGAGAAGCGGACCGCCGTCGTGCTCCGGATCCCGGCGCCGAAGCCGCTACAGCTCTTTCACATCGCCGAGAACGCGGAAGGTCAGCTCATCGTGGACACGAACCCCCTCCGGGTGATCGACCGGACCGGGGAGTGGGATCCGCAAGTGATCGAGATCACCGACACGTAGCGATCAGGCTGGACCGCCGTCAGGAGCCGGCAGCCGTAGCGAGCAATCGCTGTTCCTGAGATCGCATGTAGCGAAGAGTGGCGAGAAGCCCGAGGTCGATCAACACGTCGATGAACGTGACGAATCCTTCGCTCAGGAAGGCGAACGGCAGGTAGAGCATGAGGTCGATCAGGATCGCGAGCTCGAACGCCTGGTAGGCCCGAGCCCGAGATCGCCACAAGAGGATGACCCCGCGGACCACCAGCGCGCCCGCGGCGATTCCGGCAACCGTCTGGATCCACGAGGCAAGCGTGCTGCCAGCGGTCGCTTCGTCGAAGGCCACGCGTGCCTCGGCGATCCCGAGAAGGGTGCCGGCGACGAGCGCGGCGGAGGCAACGGTACTGAGGACGAAGCTGACCCCCTCGACGATGAAGATCGCGGCGATCACCCGTCGGAACCACTTGTTGCCCACGAGCCTCGCGTAACCGCTCGCCACGGAGTCCCGTGCCCGACTGAGGCGAGACGGCCGGACGGGACCGGGTTGCGCCGCGAGGAACCGTTCGCGAAGAGCCGGGACCAACGGATTCGCCTGGTCTGAACGGTCCAGCAGCCGGAGCGCATTTTCGCGGTCAACCTCGCCAATGTTGGATACCGCGAGCTCTTTCGAGAGCTCGACGGCGTTCACCAGATTCTCCTCAGGGGTCAGCGTCCTGAAGTTTCTGATCTCGCGGCTCAGGAGGAAAAGGGCGACGAACACGACATACACGAGCGCCGCCGTCGGCTTGAAGAAATAGTTGTTGTCCGATGTCAGGAACTTCCCCAGCTCGTCGATGAACGCGCCGAAGCCGAAGCCGCCAACGACCGCTGCGACGTGACGCGTGGTCGAGGCCAGGAATACGAGCAGCAGCACGATGGCCACGAGCATCCCGAGGCCACCCCAGAGCACATGCGCGATATGCAGGCCCTCGCCCCCGAGCTGCGGGTAACCACTCGCCTCGAGGTAGATGCGGATGACGAGCAGCGTGGCGACGGCCGAGACCAGGAATGAGTCGACGAGCTCGCGATCGGCCGATCGGATCGGTGCCTTGATCTTGATGCGCAGTGCGGTCACCTCACGCGCGCCCACGGGGCAGCGGAAATCGACCACTCAGGCTAGGACGGGAAGCCCCGCCGCGGCAGGAGGGGTCCCTTACGCTGCCGACGTGAAGCGCGTGCTTCTCACGGGCATGTCGTGGATATGGACTACGAGGGATGGTCAGAGTTGGTCGAAGTTCCCGCCAGGACCGGGCTATCCGGCCTCCTGGCGGATCGAGACTGGCTTTGGCGAGAGGACCGCCTCGCGCGGCTCCTTTCCGCCGAAGACGCCGAGGTGCTCTTCATCAGCGGAGGCGCAACGAACCAGGTGAAGTTCTACGGGCGCTTCGATCACATCGTGCTGCTCACCGCGCCGACGTCGGTGATGATCGAGCGACTCAGAAGCAGAACGAACAACCCGTACGGCAAGCATCCGGACGAGCTTGCCCGGGTACTTGCCCTCAAAGAGACCGTCGAGCCGATGCTCAGGCGCGTCGCGACTGTCGAGATCGACACCAGCGTGCCCCTCGACGAGGTGGTCGAGAAAATTCTCGCGGTCGTGTCGCGCTAGCCGGCGCGACGCTGCGTCTTAGCGGTCGAACGGGACTCCGTTCGTTTGGCCTATTGGCCGAGGCGCAGGGATGCGGAAAGCCAGTCCGCCCTCGGGATGACCGCGCTCCGGCCGCTCGCGAGCTCGACCGCGACGAAACTGGGGTTCTGCCCGTACGTGCCCAGGAAAGCGGCACTGCCATCAATGCGGAAGAAGAAGGGGCGGAAGTCCGGGGTCGAGGGCGGGAGCTGTACTCGCCGGCGTGCGCCGGTCACATCCCAGAGCTCGAGACGGTCGCCAAAGAGGACGCCGATCTCCGCGCTGCCGGGTCGCCAGCGCGCGGGGGCAAAGACCTGCTCACCGCCTGGGGTGAGCACCACGGCGCGCTCAGGCGAGGCGAGCGGCCAGACGTGCACGACCTGGCCCGGGCTCGAGTACTCATGCGCGAGCACCTGCTTCGCGTCGGAGCTCGCCTCGACAACGACAGTTCCACCCGCTCCGATGACCATCGGCGTTCGCGCGATGGCGCCGACTTCTTGAATCAGGTCGTACGCGAGCACACGCCCGCCTCCCGAGTCCACCTCGAACGCTGCGACGAGGCGCGCCTGACGATCCCAGGCGACCGGCACGAGGCTGCCGCCTCGGATCCTCGCGATCTCCCGCGGCTTCCCGTCCGCTGACTCGAACAAGTAGAGCGCGGCGTCCTTGGGCGGGCAGGGCGGACCATCAGCGCCGCACCGAAGGGGCGATGTCCCCACCCCGATGACAAGCCCCGTGCCGTCGCTCGACCAGACGACAGTTTCGCCGACCACATCGCCGAATTCCTTCGTGAGGGTGACGATCGTGCGCGGTCGCGCACCCGGTGCGAGGTCGAGGACCTGCAGCTCGAGCGGGAACTGGTCGGCCTGGACGGTCCAGTACGCGAGACGGCGGCCATCCGGCGAGACCGCAAGCCCGTAGGAGGCCGGAATCTGGTAGTTCGCTACGACGCTGCGGCCGCCGACCCCATCCAAGAGATCGTGTGTGGGGCGCGCGTCGATCTCCCGACGGACCGCGGCGCGCCAGACCGACGGTGGGTTGGCTAACGACAACGAGACGAACCCGAAGCGATCGTCGAGGACGGCCGCGGGCGTGGCGCTCGCGGTCGGCGAAGGAGTCGGCGAGGGTGTTGGGCTCACGGCGACGTTCGCACCTTGGGGCTTACCGTCATCGAGCAGAACGACCGCGGCGACGACCACGATGACCCCTAGGCCCGCGGCGGCGAGCGCGAGGGCAGACCGGCGCATCACCGCCACATTCTGTCGCGTCGCTTCACCGGCTCGAGCAGCGCCTCGTCGAATGCTGGCAGCGGATGGCCAGCGGGCTGGGGAGGCTCCACGCGCCAGCCCATCGCCACAAGCACGGACTCCGCTTCGTAATAGTCCTGTAATACGAGCGCGACGAGCGCCCGGAAAGGTTCGCGCATCTCGGCCTCGACGAGCCGCACGCACGCGATTCGACCGGCAGCGTCGGCCCGCACGAAACTATCCTCGCCTCCAGCCGCACGTGCGATCGCCCGAAGCGCGACGTCGTGCTCTGCGCCGTCGCGGTGGGAGAGGAGAGGCTCCGGCCTCGCCGCAACACCCGCCGCCGTGCCCGTCGGCAGCGGTGGGACACCTTGATCACCGGGAAGGAGCGTGTCGACAACGGCGCTCAGGAACGCGGGCGTCACCCGATGACCTCGCGCGCGAGATCGTCAGCGATTTTGAGGGCGAGGGCCCCGATAGTCGCGCCGGGGTTCACGGCTCCAGCCGTCGGGAACAAGCTGCCATCGGCGACAAGAAGATTCGGGACGGCGTGGCAGCGCCCGCGAGCGTTCGTGACCGATCGAGCGGGATCATCCCCCATGCGTGCGGTACCGAGCAGGTGCCATCCCGTAACTGGTGCGAGCGGTACGCGCACGACGCGATGCGCGCCAATTGCTCGGAGCATCTCCTCCGCGCGGTCGAGGCCGAAGTCGAGGATTCGGCGCGAGTTCTCGGAGACCGTGTACTCGACCCGCACGTCGGGGAGCCCATCGGCCGCGACCCCCTCGGTAAGCACGACACGATTGCCCGCCTCGGGTAGATCTTCCGCGACAACCATGACCGGAAGCGAGTGACGAAACTCCTCCCGCAGGAGCCGGTGCGCCGCGGCCCCCCACGCCGGTTCGAGACGCGCGGCCTGGGCCAGGAGCGAGTTCTCTCGCGTCACCTGTAGCTGCAGGCCCCGTATGAACGGGCGCCCCGACTGGTGCTCGTAGAACTCGTGGCTGTAAATGCAGTTTCCAATTGGGCCGCGCGGGCCATCCAATTCTTCCTTGAACATTCCGCGTGCGTACGCGATCGGATGGAACATCAGGTATCGACCCAGGGCGCCGTCCACTCCGCGGCCGACGTTCGATGCGAGCAACAGGCGCGCCGTACCGATCCCATTACCCGCGACCACGGTGAACGCGGCGGGCTGCTCCTGCGTCGCCCCGGTGGCGTCGCGGTAGGTCACCCCGATCGCGCGCCCGCCCTGCACGATTACCTGCTGCGCGACACAGCGCGTCCGTAGCTTCACACCGTTCTTGATTGCCGCCGGCCAGTACACGATGTCGGCTGACGCCTTCGCCTGAATCGGGCAACCCATGAGGCAAGGGCCGGCGTTGTTGCACGCGCGGCGATCCTCGCGATCGACTGTGCTGATCGCCGCGTCGGCCGGCCACCAGTGCCAGCCGAGCGCGTTGAAGCCGCGTGCCGCCTTCTCGCCCATTCGACCGATCGGCACTGGCGGCATGCGTGGTGAGCGTTTCGGTGGGTACGCCGGGTCGCCCGCAAGGCCGGCGATTCCCATGGCCGTGTCGTTCAGGTCGTAGTACGGCTCGAGATCGAAATACGAGAACGGCCAGTCGTCCCCGACGCCGCCCAGCGCTTTGGTTCTGAAGTCGGACGGGTGGAGTCGCGGAACGTGCGCCGCCCAATTGATCGTCGAGCCGCCGACGCCATTCCACATGAGCGGCTTGATCGGTGACGCGGAGTCGTCGATCGGGTAGTCGGCGGAAGGCAACCTCGCGTCTACCGACAGCCGCGCGTTCGGTGATGTCGCCCAGGCGCCCAGCGCAGCACTCTGCCAGTCGCGTCGATATGCGGGCATCGCCGAACGGTCCACCCAATCGCCGCGCTCGAGGCAGACGATGCGCAGTTGCGGCGCGCGTTCCGAGAGTCGGGCGCAGAACGCCGAGCCGCCGAGCCCCGCTCCGACCACCACGACATCGACCGGATCCAACCTGGCCACGGTGCGAAGCTACGCTCGATCGGAAAATCCTGAGTGAGCTCCAACTTGTATGGGACAACCCTTGGACCGTCGTTGGTGTTGCCGCGTTGCTGACGGCCGCGATGTTCGCCGGCGCTGCGGACTGGCCGGCGCGGGGAGCGCAAGTCGGCAGGTCCACGTGCGGAGACTGGCGTTCATAACTTCTTCACACCGCGGTGCGACTGTTTGCGTCACGGCAGGGAGGACAAGATCATGGACGCCACAGTCGCGGCGCATCCCAGAGAGAAGATGAAGGCGATCGTCCAGGACGGGAGTGGCTCGGCGGACGTCCTGCAGCTTCGGGAGATCGACAGGCCGGTCGTCACCGACGACCGCGTGCTGGTGCGAGTACGCGCAGCCTCGGTCAACGCGCTCGACTGGCACACGGTGCATGGCGGGCGATTGATCCGAATGATCGGGGCGTTGATGCGCCAGCCCTTCAACCCGGTCCGCGGCGTCGATGTGGCCGGACACGTCGAGGCAGTCGGCAAGAACGTGACGCGACTGCGGCCCGGCGATGAGGTGTTCGGCGTAGCCAGAGGAAGCTTCGCGGAGTACGCCCTGGCGAGCGAAAACGGCTTGGTGCCGAAGCCACGCGAGCTGACGTTCGCGCAGGCGGCGGCCGTCGGCGTCGCAGGCGTGACCGCCCTCCAGGGTCTGCGCGACAGAGGTCAGGTGAAGCCTGGGCAACGGGTCCTGATTTACGGGGCGGGTGGCGGGGTGGGCACGTTCGCCGTCCAGATCGCGAAGGCGCTCGGCGCGCACGTCACCGCGGTGACCAGCACGAAGAACCTTGAGATTGTCCGCTCGATCGGCCCTGACGAGGTCATCGATTACGCGCAGGAGGACTTCACCCGGCGCGGGCAGCGGTACGACGTGCTCTTCGACCTTGCCGCGAATCGTTCGTTCGCGGATTGCCGGCGCGTCCTCACCCCGACAGGGAGGCACGTGCTGGCCGGCGCCGCGAAGGGCAGCATGTTCGCGACGCTGTCACATGCGCTCATTGGGATCGCTCGGTCACGCCTGGGCAGCCGGTGGCTCGTGCCGCTCCTGGCGAAGGTGAGTCGTGAGGATCTGATCGTCCTGAAGGAACTCGCCGAAGCCGGAAAGCTGTGCCCGGTCATCGATCGGCAGTACCCACTGACCGAGGCCCGTGAGGCCGTTCGCTACGTCGGTACCGGTCAGGCTCGGGCCAAAGTCGTGATCAACGTCGGCTGAGTCCATCCAGGGAAGTACCGGGGCGGTCATCGATCGGCTACCCATTGGAGGAGGTGGTCGAGGCGACGAGGTATGTCGAAACAGGGCAGAAGACCGGAAACGTGGTGCTCACACTGGAGTAGCCAAATGCTCCGCGCGGCCGGTCTTCCCACATCGCCTTGCTCGGGACTGATTGGCGCACACTGCCGTTGGTGGCGAGCCAACCGCCCGCTAGTGCCGTGGGCTTCGTTCGTACACGAGACGGTCTCGATCTGCGCACGTATCGGTGGCCACCCGCAGTGGGCACTGGACGCGCACACGTCCTCCTCGTCCACGGTCTCGCGGAACACGCGGGCCGCTATCCGCGCGTCGCATCGCAGCTCCCGGGCGCAGGCATCGCAATTCACAGTTATGACCAACGCGGCTTCGGGGGGTCCGGTGGTCACCGCGCGTACATCGATCGCTGGTCGCAGTACCACGACGACGTTGAGGACCGGCTTTCCGACGTGCGTGTGGCGGCGGACGGAGTCCCGGTGGTGCTGTACGGACACTCGATGGGCGGGCTCATCGCACTTGGCTACGTCCTCGCCGACCCGCCGCGACCGCTACCCGACCTGCTCGTTCTTTCGGCCCCGGCGATCGACGCGGCCGTCCCCGCGTGGAAACGTAGGCTCGCTCCGCTCCTTGGTGCTACGGTGCCGCGTTTTGCGGTCGCGAACAGGATTCCGAAAGGTGCCCTTTCGAGCGACCCGGCGGTCGAGGCTGCCTATCACGCGGATCCGCTCAACGCGCATGGGACGACTGCGCAACTCGGCGCCGAGTTGTTGCGAGAGCAGGGCCGCGTCAAGCGGGCGCTCAGACATGGCGGACCGCTGCCGGTGACAACATACGTTCTGCACGGTGCGGACGATCCGATCGTGCCCGAATCGGCCACTCGGTCACTGGAAGGACGCGCAAACGTGACTCGCCGTGTCTACCGAGGGCTCCATCACGAGACGCACAACGAGCCGAGCGGTGCGGCGGTGATCGACGACACGATCGCATGGATCCTTGGACACGTCGGAGAATCAGCGCGTCGTCTCTGATCCGCGACCCTCGCTACGTCATTGTCCTAATGAGATCCCTCAGCGGGCGCTCGCCAGGAGCAGGTAGATATCGGTTCGGCGCTGCTGGGGGTCGTCGGCCCAGTCGCCGTAGACCTCCCAGCTCGTCCCGGTCTGCTGGCGACCGTTGGCTGCACACCACCGTTCAAGCGCGGCATACGCGCCGGCCATCTCGGAGTACTCACCCCAGTGCGTGGTGGTGACCGCCGGACCGGCAGGCGTTTGCGAATGGCGCACTCCGCCGGCGTCGATAAAGTCGCCGAACACTTCCACACCCGCTTCAATGTGGGCGAGACCGCCGAAGTACAGGACCACGTTGTGGCCCGTCGGCACATGCTGGCCTCGCAGCACCGGCCAGACCGTGTCTAGTAACTTCAGAATTGTGCGACCCAAGTCCGCGCGCGACGCTGCGCCACGCGCCGCGGCAAGTTGCCGAGGCAGCACGTCCTCAACCCTGATCTCGTAGTCCATCGGTCGGCGTGAATATATTTGGCAGAGACTTCTGTGTTCAGCGACACCCGGACCGAATCTGACCGAAGGGCCTCAGTCGCGGCCCCTCGTTGTGGCGATGTCGGCCTCGTTGCCCGCGGCGTCGGCCAGTGTCCACCAGGAGGGCGCGAACTCGTCGCGCACCATCCGGCCGCCTGCGGCGAGCGCCGCCTCGATGCGCGCCTGGGCCTCCTCGTACGGCACCCATATCGCGATGTGGATCGCGCCGCCGCCGTCCGCGCGGGGCTCTTTCATCTGCTCGAACCAGAACGGCACCCCCCGCCCGTGCGGATCGACAAGATCCTCGGCGGGACTGTCACGGCGAGGTTCGTAGCCGAGCACAGCCCGCCAGAAAGGCATCACCTTGGCCCTGTCGGTCGCGCCGGGGATGACGAGAAGGCTCTGGACCTTGGACGGATCGGCGGAGAGTCCCAGCTTTCGGGCGACACCCGAGATCCGGCGAGCCAGCTCGACGTGACCACGGGTCATGCCGGCGTAGTCGTCTGCAATCTTGAGCATGCGCACGGTGACGCCGTCTTGTCGCAGATCCACCTCGGGCCGGTTGTCCTCGAAACCTGGGAGCTCGCTGATCGCGTGCACGAGCCGGGCGCCTGCCGCGTACGACCCGGTCCGGAAATACGCGTTCGCGCCGTCGCCGAGCACGCGCCAATCGTCGACGCCCTCGGACTCGCGGAACTGCGTTGGGCTGAGGTTCTCGGTCATGCAGCCTCCTTGTCACAGAACATTGTTGCCAACCTCTCTCGCTCACCTTCCGCCGCGACCGCATTGCTAAGGCGTCCCGGAGCTCGCAGGGTGACCTGACGTCGAACGGGCGCTCTCGCGGGGGACGAGACGTAGCGTCGCTGACCGCGCCTGCGCTGTCAGGACGCTGTTGACGATGTTTGCGGAGTAGCGGCGGTACTTGGTGCGATACGCGCGGTCGATCTCGTCAGCGACCGTGCGGTCGGCGTCGGCGAAGGTCACGTCCCGTCCGACACGGCCGGCCTGAATGTGGCCTTCGCGGCGCTGCTGGGTCCCGCGGAACCACGCGCCGGTCGGGCCTTTCACCGATCGGACATACAGATCATTGCCTTGGCGGACGACCCACACTGTCACAGGGTTCCGCGTCGTGCCGTCGCGACGGGTGGACGCGATCCGCACCTCTTCCGCAGCGCCGATCTTGTTGAGCTCGTCGCTCGTCCACGGGCTCATCGGAGGGTGGCCGAGTCAGCTCCGGACTTCGCGGCGGCCAACCTGCGCCGAGAATGGGCGACGCGCTCGTGCGCCTCGTCCAGCAGCGGCTTCACGATCGACTCGAAGCTCGCGTCTGACGGGTTCAGGATGCTGAGCCAGTGCTGCGCTGCGTACACGGGATGCGGCAGGACCCGATCCAGGGCCGTGTAGTCGGGTTCCGGCATTGAGCGGACGAGCCGGTCGAACGTCGACCTGCTCACCCCGATGTTGAGCCGGTGTATCCCGGGTCGGTTGAGGTTCGAGGCCGAGTCGTACTCGTCGCTCGTGACGAGCGTCGCGAAGTTCGGCCAGTGCTTCTCGGGATCGAGCGAGAAGAACGTCCCGCTCCCGGCCGTCAGGATGTCGACGTCCGGATACGTCTCGCGGATGTAGTCGATGATCGCGGCTTCGTCCACGGTTCGCTCCCCACTTCGGCTGGCGGCCTCGGCAGGGTGGGATGGTAGCGGTGCGTCAGTCGTCCCAGCGAACGACGACCCGCCCTTGGATATCCGGTAGCGGTAAGGACGACGCTTCCGCCTCGACCGCGTCGCGTGCCGCGCGTGAGAGCCGGCGCCAGGTCTGGATCGTCACCGTCCCGAGTGCACGTCGCCATGTCCCGGCGATCTCACCATCGACGAGGACGCCGCCGGGCCAGACGCGAGGCGTCCAGAGCGCGCGACGATGAGAGGCGTTGGGGACCAAGAGTTCACGATCGCGTGCCTGGAGAAGGAAGTAGGCGTCGCCGCTCGGAAGGAGCCGTGCGGAAGCCGCGGGCCGCGGAGGAGCACGGAACGCGGGCTCGTCGCTGGTCAGGATCCACGAGTCGCCGACCGGTGTTCGCACCGGGGTCAGCGACCTACGGAGCCCGCCGAACGCCGCGACGCTTCCGTGTGGGCTGATCCCAGCCCACTGCGCGAACGCCTCGGCTGTGGTGGGACCAAAGATGTGCAGGTATCGACGCGTGAGCTCGAGGCGAGCGTCGCGCGGGTCAACCGCGGGCCGCGGGACCATCCAGATGGTCGGTTGTCGCGCGCCTTCCCACCGAATCAGGATCGTGCCGGTCGGTGCGGCGTACCTGAGCCGGTTGGGGTGTTCGCCGAGCGCTCGGCCCGCCTCGCCGTATGTCATCCTCGCGCCACGGAGGAGGCCGCTCACGCGAGCGGCCAGGTCCTCCGCGACACGCAGGGCGCCGGCTTCGTCAGGCAGCCGCCCGAGCGAGAAGACCGCGAGGTCCCGTGCCGGGATCACGTACGCGTGGTGACGCGGCCCCCAGAGCTGGGCGAGCGACGCGTCCTCCCACGTCGACGGCTCAGTCCCCTCGACGCGCGCGTGGATGGAGAGAAGCGCAGCGCGGGGCATGCTGTCCTGCAAGCCCGCCCACGCAGCACGTCGGAGCGAGCGCCGTCCGCGTGGGAGCCGCTCGTCCAGCGCGCCGACGTGCCGCCGGAACGCGAGGATCTGCGCCCGCGTGAGTTCGAGCCGGCGCTCTGTCGCTATGCCCTGACCACGTAGGTGCTGGCGATCTTGTCGTGCCAGCCCTGTTTCTGCGCATCGAAGGCCGCCCAGATGACACCGAGGAGGAACACGACGCACGAGATGAAGAACCCGATGTAGCGAAGGAACGCGCCGACGTAGTCGAGGTATGAGCCGTCGGTCTTCACCACGCGGATATTGAGTGCGCGGCTTCCGAGCGTCTGTCCCTTTCCGGCCGCGGACCAGAAGTACGTGAAGTACGCGGCTTGGAAGAGAACGGATAGTCCCTGGTACTGAGTGCTCGAGGTGTCGCGCCCGAGAATGGCCGAGACGGCGCCCGCGATGATCCCGATGCCGATGGCATCGATGAGGATCGCGAGCGCCCGCGTCCACCAACCGGCTTTCTCCGCCGCGGCTACGGCGGGTATGGTCGTCGCTGACATAGAGATCCTCTCCCTTAGTTAGGCGCGCAGTCCCGACTATTACTTAGTCTGGCCGAAGGTCCAACAGGTCGCTCTAAGCCAATCCGCGCAAGGTCGGCGGCGAAGCGCCTTACTTTCGTGCCTTACGTATAGCCGTCGGGTGACGCGGCTCGTAGATGCCGAGTTCCGCACCGCTCGGGAGCGCAACCGATGCGAGCAACCCCCACCCTTGATCGGAGATGTCGTGGACGACTTTCACGCGCTTACGCCGGAGCGCGGCCAGCGTGGACTTGATATCCCGGCACATGAAGTAGAGCTCGGCGTACCCACCCTTCTTGTCCGGGTGGACCGCGATCTCAGAGGGTGGAAGGGCGAAGATCAGCCAGCCCTCGCCCGCGTCCACGGAGGCTAGGCCCAACACATCGCTAAGGAACTT
>VBEY01000278.1 GCA_005889295.1 Chloroflexota bacterium
GTTCGCGTTGCCACCGGTACGCGCGGGACAGGCCGTGAAGGCTGGCCACGTCATCGGCTATATCGGACTGACCGGGATCACCACCGGCGCGCATCTGCACTTTGCGGTTCTGAAGGATGGTGCCCCGATAGACCCGCTGTCGCGGCTCGCAGGCGTATGAGGGGAGCGGGAGACGTCGCTGTCCAGGGTCTGGGGCAGAGAAGGCGAGCGGCGCTCTGATCGAGACGCCGCTCGCCCTCGCCTACTTGATTACGCGAACGCGAACACCGTGTGGATCGACGACGCTCGCGCCCGCGGCGATCGGCAGCGCCACGAAGGAGCTCACCGCCATGTCGCGTCCGCTCTCTGTCACGGCCAGGATCGCGATGCCGCCCACGTCCCCGACTGCGTTGTCGAGTCCTGTGATGTTGCTCGTGAGTGGTGTCTTCCCGCGCAGTGCGACGAAGACCGTTGCCTCGTGCGGTGAGAGCGTCATGATGTCCGGCGCCGGGTCACGCCCGGCGAGCGGCCCCGACGCGAGGCTCAGCGTCCGCGCGTCGCCCGTCTGGTCGACGATGTCGAGCGTGTTGGCGAAACGGTCCGCGACCCAGAGGTACTGACCGACCAGGATCACGCTGTGCGACTCCACGTTGCCAGTGCGCGAAAGGATCTTCTTGGCGACCGGCTTCTCGGGAAGGCCGGTGACCTGATAAAGGTTGAAGCTCGTCGTGGTGGTCGTGGCGCCACCCTGCGCGGTGGTCCAGATCGCATCCTTCACGAACGTCGCGCAGCAGGACTGCGGGCCGATCGCGGATTTTCCAAGGGTCGCGACCGTCTTCATCGGCGTGGCCTGATAGTCGATCACGTACGCGCCGCCGCCGCGCATAGGAACGTAGGCGTAGCGGCCATCCGGTGTGAAGACGGGGAACACCGGAAGGTTGCCCGGGTGGTCGGCGTCTTCGAGCAGCGACAGATCGAGATCCGCCGCGCCATCGAGCTTGTAGACGTCGTTTTTGAAGTCGGCGCTGATCCGCTGAAGCCGTTTGCCGCCCTGGTTCGCGACGATGATGGCGTCGTTTGCCGGCGTGACCGCGGTCGCGTGCGGTTGTGCGGCGCCCGCCGTGCTGCCGGTCATCTTGATGCTCGCGACGACCTTCCGGTCCGAGGCGCGGATCACCTGGACGTGACCGCTGTCGACATATGAGATGACCGCGTGTGTCATCGCCGGGTTGAACGCGATGCTGTGGCCGTGCTTGCCGACGCCGTCGCCGACCCCGAGCGCGGCCTCGCCGAGGTTGACCGTGTACGCGGGTGCCGGAGATGGGTCCTTGAAGCTCGCTCCTTTGTAGATGTACAGCGTGCCGCCGCCGGTCGGTGTCGTTTCCGCCTGGTCGACCACCCAGAGCTCGTAGGACGGCGGCGCCGCCGTCGGCGTGGCTGGTGCGCTTGGTGCGAGGGCGCTGCCGCCGCATGAGGCGACGAGGATCGCCGACGCAGCGAGGATCGTTGTGACGCGATGTCCGGTTCCCATGCCCTTCATGCCTCCGGACCGCTCTCGCCGCCGGGGAGATTTGCCCTCCGGCGACGAGCCGGGAGGCATGCGCCCGGATGAGCGGTCCACCGACAAGCTCGTCCTCTCAGCGATAGAACTCCAATACATGGTTCATATCTGAGCTATAACTGCCGGTCATATGCAGCTCGAAGCTCGATTGCGGGCGTTCGCGGCGCTCGCGCGGCGAAGCTCGTTCTCGGCCGCGGCCGAGGAGCTCGTCATCAGCCAGCCAGCCGTGTCAAAGCACGTCGCGGAGCTCGAGGCCGAGCTCGGCACGAAGCTCGTCATCAGGGGGCCACGCCGGATCCAGCTCACTCCGGCCGGTGAGTTCGTCGCGGACCACGTCGAGCGGGCCGAGGCTCTGGTGGCCCAGGCGGCGCGAGGCGCGCGTTCGCTCGCGGGCGCCGAGACCGGACGTCTCGCCATCGGGACCTCAGGTACCGGGATGTACCTCGCCATCGACGCTATCGCCGCATTCCACACGGCCCATCCTCGTGTCGAGCTCGACGTCCAGATCGGTACGTCGGAGCCGATCGTCGAGCTCGTCCGCGCGCACCGGGCGGAGCTTGCGATCGTCGGAGGATTCACGGCGGCCCGAGACGTCGAGAGCGAGACCCTGATCGAGGACGACATCGTCATCGTCGCAGCACCGCCGGTCGCGCGAGCGCACCCGTCTCTGCGCGACCTCGAGCGCCTCACCTGGATCTCGCGCGAGGAGGGCTCCTCGACGCGTGCCGCGTTCGAGGCTGCGTGGCGCGACTTGGGCATCGCTCCGGCGGGGCGCATTTCGCTGCCGTCCTGGGAAGCGGTCAAGCTCGCCGTCGCGAAGGGCGCCGGGGTGAGCGGGATAAGTCGCTACGCCGTCACGACCGAACTCGCAGCGGGGACGCTTGCGGTCGTGCGGGTTCCCCCTTGGCGGGTGCGGCGGCATTTTTCACTGGTGCACGCGCGCGACATTCCGCTTTCGCCTCCGGCCGAACGGTTTCGCTCGATCCTGCTGAGCGAGCTCGCCAAGCTCGCGACATCAGTGTCCGGCGGCCGATCGCGACGGGCGCCGCGCAAGACGAGCGTGCCACGCTCCGGCGCGCGCCGAGGACGAGTCAGGAGAGCCTGAACCTTCGAGTGTCTTGCGGTCCCGTGCCAAGCCGAGCCCTGGCCGTTGCGGTACCACGCGCTCGGCGTTAACGGGCTGTGGCAGGGCTCACCAGCAACCGAGATTGGTTGCGTGCGACCAGTGACCGCGTTTCGATGGATATCGTCCGGAAGCCTCGAGGCGAGGATGTCCTTGGCTCTCCCGTCGAAATGAATGGTCTCTTCCGCTGCGGCCGGCATGGTCCAGATGGCGAGCTTGTCTACTCTCGGGCTCGGTTTGCTCCAAAAGGGGCGACAGGCTAACCGAGTTGCCCCACCATGGCCGCGAATTGGTGGTCGGTGACCCGCGGTCGCGGG
This sequence comes from Chloroflexota bacterium, assembly GCA_005889295.1. Taxonomy (GTDB): domain Bacteria; phylum Chloroflexota; class Limnocylindria; order P2-11E; family P2-11E; genus 3-1-20CM-2-70-9. The sequence goes on from VBEY01000278.1 coordinate 2,981, forward strand.
CGTCTTACGAGCGCCGCATACGCATCGCGTCCGAGGCCGCAAGCTGGGGCATCGGCGCGGCCCTGCTCGGAACGGCCGCGCTTCCCACGA
>VBEY01000279.1 GCA_005889295.1 Chloroflexota bacterium
AAGAAGAGCGGTATTAGCTATTCCGTCACGCGTCGACGATTTCTCCGCGATGCAACCCTCACGAGTCTCGGCATCGTGGCCGCCGCGTGCACGCCAGGGGCGACCCCCGGCACGTCTCCTAGCGGCGGCACGGCATCGACGAAGGGCGGCGAGTTCCACGGAGCGTGGCCATACGACCTTCCGCCGAAGGGGCACTACAACTACTTCGCGTCGAGCGGGATCATCCTCCAGAGCTCGGTCTATCTCGACCTGTTCATTCCGTCGCTCGCGGGGTATCGCTGGGCCGACGCGAAGTGGGAGTACTGGCTTGCCGAATCGAGCTCGCTCAACGGCAACGTCTTCGAGGTCAAGCTCCGTCCCAACATCAAGTGGTCCGACGGCACGCCCTTCACCTCCAAGGACGTGGTCACGACGTTCGTCGTGGGTCGGATGGACAGCTTTAAGATCTGGAACTACATCGACAAAGTCGAGGCCGCCGGCGACCTCACCGTTCGGTTCAACTACGTCAAACCGTCGAGCGTCGGCGAGCGGAACATCCTGCGAGTCGCGATCAGACCCGACTCCGTTTACGGTGCGATCGCCAAGCGCGCTGCCGACCTCTACGCCTCGGGTAAGACCACCAGCTCCCCGGAGCTCGTGGCCCTTCGCGCGGAGAAGGACGGCCTTCGTCCGGAGCCCTACTCGGTCGGCCCGTACAAGATCGACAAGGGCTCGGTCACCGAGGCTCAGATGACGATGCTGCGCAACGATGGCGGGCTCTTCGCTGACAAGGTCAACTTCGACAAGGTCATCCTCTACCAGGGCGAAACCGCACAGGTGACGCCGCTGGTCCTCGCGGGCGACCTCGATTACGCAACACATGGTTTCCCGCTCGCGACGGACAAGGCCTTCGTCGACGCCGGAATCCGCGTGATCCGTCCGCCCGCCTACAGCGGCCCGGCGATCGTTTTCCACTGGGAGAAGGCCGCCGCCTTTCAGGACAAGCGCCTGCGTCAAGCGGTCGCCCAGGCAATCAACAAGGACGAGAGCGCGAAGGTCACGTATGGCGATTCGGCGAAGGCGCAGAAGTTCATGACGGGCATCTCCGACAACCTGGTGCCGCTCTGGGTGTCCTCTACCGACCAGGCAAAGCTGAACTCATACGCATTTGACCTTGGGAAGGCGGCCGGACTCATGACCGCCGCCGGCTACACGAAAGGCTCGGACGGCATCTATGCGAAGGACGGAAAGAAGCTCGAATTCGAGCTCTACTTCCCCAGCGACTTCGCGGACTGGTCGAGTGCGGCAGATCATGCGCAAAAATCGCTCAACACATTCGGGATCAAGATCGTCCCGCGCGGCGCAATACGCAGCCAGCAGTTACCGGACGTGAACAACGGCAACTTCCAGATCGCGCTGATGGGCTGGGGAATCGGCAGCCCCCACCCGCAGCAGTCCTACGAGCAGACCCTGCAGGCGTTCAACACCATCCCCCCCGGCGGAGGCATGAAGTACCCGCTCAAGCAGGGCGACGTCGACTTCGAAGCCTTGATCGTCCAGATGGGCGAGGGCTTCGACACGACCAAGCAGAAGGACCCGGTCACGAAGGCCGCGCTCGCGTTCAACGATCTTCTTCCGGTAGTTCCGCTGTGGGAGCGCTACGGAAACAATCCAGTGAACGACAAGAAACGCGTGAAGGGCTGGAAGCCTGACGGCGACCCGATCTACAAGAACGCGTTCGGCCAGGACAACTTCGCGGTCTACGAGATCATGGACGGAACGCTCAGTAAGATCTGATCCACGCATGACGACTGACGACGGCGACCTCGCGGGATTCCCCGAGGTCGCCGTCGTGCTAGGTGGGGGCCTATCGGCCAAGGGCGAGCCTTCGGCGTCCACGGCCGCACGCGCTCGTGCCGCGGCACACCTCGCGCAAAAACGGCCGAGCCTCGCGATCATCGCGTCCGGCAGTCACGGCGAGGGCCCCGCGCCGGCTAAAAGCGAAGCGGCGATCATCGCCGATCTCATCGCGGCGGCCGGCGTGCCGCGCGATCGTCTTTTCCTCGAAGAGCGCTCCCGAGACACGATCGGCAACGCCGTCGAGGTGGCTGCGCGTTACCTCGGGAAGATCGAGCCGCGACCGATCTACCTCGTGACCTCGCCCTTTCACCTCGAACGCGCGCTGGTCGTCTTTCGCAACGTGCTGGGCTTTGCGTGGCAGGTCCAGGCGGTCGCGGCCGAGGACACCGACGACGATCTGAAGCGGGCCAACTCGGAAACCACATTCCTCCAGGAGACTTTCGCCTTCTTCGAAGGCATCAAACCCGGCGACATGGCGGCGATCGACAAGAGGTACCGCGCAAGGCAGGTCCGCTAAGAAGGAGGACCACGCTTCTAGGAGGAAGCCATGTCCTCTGCCATCGTCCTCGCGACCACCGCCGAGAATGCCGAGGCGCTCCTCTCGGGTAAGCGCGACCGAGACCATCGGCGCATCCCACCGAAACGGCTACCGGCGCGAGCGTACCTCGCGGTCGTCGGCACCGGGTCGGTCGTCGGCGAGTGCGAGCTCGGCACCGCCGAGCGTCGTAGTGCGAAGGGCTGGGCCTTGCCGGTGAGCAAGCCGCGTCGCTACCGCAAACCGCGCCCCGTCGCGGACTTCGGTCTGGCGAAGATCCCGCGTTCCTTCAGATACGTCGAGAGTTAGCAGAGACCCGCGCGCGGTACTCCCGCTGGATGAATCGCGGGGCGAATCGGATGTACTCGCGCTGCCTCTTGGGATGGAGCGAGAAGAAATCCCCGGTGATCTCGCCCGAGCAAGAGCCACTGCCGCAGAGACACTTCCAGCGCTGGGAGCCAAAGGCGTTTAGGCGGTAATCGATCGTGATCTCGTCACCGGTCCGGACGCGGCGCCACGCAAAGACCTTCACGCCGCTGCGCATCGCGTTTGGCTCGCAGGAGTGGTTGAGATAGCAACCGGGTGGTAGGAGAACCGCACTTCTCGAGTAGTCGAGCTCGCAGAGGTGCTTCCGCTCGTCGCGCGGCAG
>VBEY01000008.1 GCA_005889295.1 Chloroflexota bacterium
CTGGATGTAGGCGGCGTCGACCCTATCGTCGATGCCCTTCTTGAATGCTGGCGGTCGGTGTCGTCCGAGCGCGCCGCGGCCTACCGCGCGAAGCGCGGGATCACGGGGACGCCTCGCATCGCGGTCCTCGTGCAGCTCATGGTGCCGGCCGACGCCTCAGCCATCGCCTTCAGCGCCGACCCCGTGAGCGGCGCGCGCGACGTGGTGGTCGTGAACGCCGCCCGGGGGCTTGGTGACGCGATCGCCTCCGGCACGATCACTCCGGACAGCTTCAGCGTGCGGAAAGCCGACCTCGCAATCACCTCACGGACGAACGGCACAGACGCCAGCGGGATCTCCGACGGCGACATCGCGGCGATCGCGCGCCTGGCGATCCAGCTTGAAACGGTGATGGGTGGGCCGGTCGACATCGAGTGCGCGTTGCGCGGCGACGAGCTTCACCTGCTGCAGTGTCGTCCGATCACCACCCTCGGGGACGAGTTCCCGGTCGTGTGGGACGATCCTGAAGACGCGAAGTTGACCTGGGAGCGCGAGGACGAGCACTTCGACCGCGTGCTCCCGCCCCTTTCGATCGAATTCATCACGAACGGCCCGGATTACGGAATTCAGAAACGCCTCGCCGCGATCGACTTTCCGCTCCTGGTCCGGCATCGCGCGTTCAACGGCCGCTTCTACGTGAGTGGGCGGCCACTCGTGGCCGAGGACCAGCTCGCGGCGGAGAAAGCGCGCGCGGTGGGCGTCCGCCGCGCGCTCGCACGGACTCTCCGGCGTCAATGGGACGACGAATTTCTCCCCGAATTGCACTCGCACTACGCCTGGATGCGCGAGATCGTCATCGAACGAATGGCGGGCAACGAGGCCGCGCACGCATGGCTTGAGATGTGGCGCCGCGTCCGGCGCATCTGGACGATGCACTTCATCGTCACGGGCTCGTCCTATCCGGTGATGGAGGAGCTGACGCAAGCGTACGAGGAACTCCTCGGAGCCAACGGCGGCGGCGAGGCGCTCGCGATCACGCAAGGCCGAGCACCGACGCTCCAGCGGCTCGAGCGAGATTTGCACGCGCTTGGGGAAACGGTTCGCCGAAACCCGGCCGTGGCAGCCGCGATCGCGGAGGGCGAGCGGTCGGTGGAGAGCCTCGCCCGCCTCGAGGGCGGCGCCGAATTTGTGCGCGAGCTCGAGAGCTTCCTCGGCACGCATGGGGACATCGGACAGGAAAGCCTCGACCTCGAGTCGGCCGCGTGGCGCGACGACCCCGCGAAGGTCCTCGCCGTCCTCGCGCAGCGCCTGCTTTCCGAGGGCGAGCACCCCGACGCGCGTGTGGCGCGTGTGCGCGCGCGGGCGACGGAGACCCTGGATCGAACCCGGGCGCGTCTCGCCGAACGTCCGGACGATCTGGCCCGCTTCGAGGAGATCCTCGGCGCGGCGATGAGCGCCGGCCCCCTCACAGAGGAGCACAACTATTGGATCGATCGGCTGTCTCACGCCCACGTCCGCCGGATCGCGCGCGCGATCGGGGCGCGACTCGCCCGCGAGGGGACCCTCGTTTCGGCCGACGAGGTCTTCTTGCTCTACGTGCCGGAGGTCGCGGACGCGCTGAGATCGCCGCACGCGCTCGGCGATCTCGTCAGGAGCCGCCGTCGCGAGCTCGCGCGCTGGCAGCGCCTCGTGCCCCCGAAGACGATCGGGGCTCCGCCCCGCGCACCAGATCCGGCAACGCCTGCCGTCGACCCCCAGCCTGTGGACGGCGTCACGCGAGAAGACCCGCACACGCTGAAGGGCGTCGCCGCGTCGGCCGGCATCTCGCGAGGACCCGCGCGTCTCATCACCGGCGACGACGCCTTCTCGAAGATGCGCCCAGGCGATGTCCTCGTGTGCCGCGCCGCGACGGTCTCGTGGATCCCGCTCTTCACCATGGCGGCGGCGGTCGTCACCGAGGTCGGCGGCTCGCTCTGTCACGCGGCCGTCGTGGCGCGCGAATTCGGCGTTCCCTGTGTCGTCGGGATCGGCGGCGTGCTCGCGCAGCTCGTCGACGGCGAGCCCGTGGCGGTCGACGGCAACACCGGGATCGTGAGGCGGCTTTTCCCGATCGCGTGGAAGGACCCCGAAGACGCGCGGCTCGTTTGGCGCCGGGACGACGCGCATCAAACCGGCATCCGCACTCCTCTCTCGATCGAGTACTCGCTGAACGGCGCTTCGTACGGGATGCGCAAGCGTGATGAGAAGCTCGGCCCACCCGTCCTCGCGCGGTTCGGGGCTTTCAACGGCCGCATGTACAACAGCATCAAGCCGCTGCGGCCCCCGGAGGAGATGGCGCAGCACCAGCGCGATGCGGTGGGTCGTCGTCGGAGACTTGCGCGCCGTATCCGTGAAGATTGGGACGACCGCTTTCTTCCCGAGCTCAACGAGACCTACGCGCGGATGAGCGCGCTGCAACCCGACGCGATGACGCGCGACGAAGCCGTCGCGGCCTGGGACGAGCTGTGGCGGCGCCATCGACGCGCGTGGGTGATCCACATGCTGATCACCGCGGCCTCGTACACCGTCATGGACGAGCTCGGGCAGACGTACGAGGAGCTGGTCGGTGGTCCAGCCGCGGAGGCGTTCGCTCTCACCCAGGGTCTGGCCCGTTCGCTCCAGCGAATGAACCGCGACATGGCGAACCTCACCGAGGCGGCGCGGCGTTCGCCCACCGTCGCCGATGCGATCCGGCGCGGGGCGGCGCTCGACGAGGTTCGGACCATTGACGCGAGCTACGGGCGGAGCGTCGACGCGTTCCTCGCCACCCATGGCCACAGCGGCCAGTCCAGCGAAGGTCTCGAGACGCCGTCCTGGTCGGACGATCCGTCGCAGCTGCTCGGGACGATCGCGAGCCGTCTCGCTCGAGAAGGTTATGACCCCGACGCGCGGCACGAGCGGTTGCGCCGAGACGCGGAGGACATCGCGCGACGCGCTCGCCAGCGTCTCGCGGATCGCCCCGAAGCGCTCGCCCGTTTCGAAGAGGTTCTCGCGGCGGCACGCTCCGCCGGGCCGCTCACCGAGGAGCACAACTACTGGCTCGATCGGCGGAACCAGGCGCAGATGGGTCGAGCTGCACGGCGCTTCGGCTCGCGCCTCGTCCGCGAGGGCGCGCTTCGCGACGCGGACGCGATCTTCCTCCTCTATCTGCCGGAGGTACGCGAAGCGCTGCGCGCCCCGGCCGACCTCTCGGCTCTCATCGCGGAGCGCGAGGCCGAGCAGCAAAGCTGGAAGGCGATGGAGCCGCCCGAGACGATCGGCGCGCCCGCACCCGCCTGGCAGCCGGGCTCGGGTACGAGGATGGTCGGTCTCAGCCATCTCTTCTTCAAAGAGGTGCAGAACGATCCCTCGCGGGCCCTGCGCGGCGTGGGCGCGTCCGCGGGAGTCGCGCGTGGACCCGCTCGGCTCATTCGCGACCTCGGCGAGTTCGGGAAATTCAGACCGGGCGACGTGCTGGTCTGTCAGGCCTCGAACGTCTCGTGGATACCGCTCTTCACGAGCGCCGCGGCCGTGGTGACCGAGGTTGGTGGAGCGCTGTCACACGCCGCGGTCGTGGCTCGCGAGTTCGGCGTTCCCGCGGTGGTCGGGACGGCGATCGCGCTGTCGACGCTGATGGACGGCGAGCCGCTGGAGGTCGACGGAGGCCTGGGCATCGTCCGTCGCCTCTCGGCCTAACCCGCGACCTCCTCCGCGATCGGCTCCTCATGCGACCCGGCGCGTCCGGGTAGCGCCAGGCTTGGGATCGCGGCGGCGAACGCGGCCGCTGTGAACAGCCAGAAGAGGGCGCGGAGCGAGTCCGTCGAAGCCGCGCTGCCGAGTGCGATCGCGATGGCGATCGAGCCGAGCATCCCGCCGAAATAGCGGCTCGTCGAAAACACGCCCGAGGCGAGGGCCGCGTATCGCTCCGGCACGACCTCGACCGCGGCAAGTCGCATCGAAGGGAACGTCAGCGCCAGGCCGATGCCCGCGAACGCGAGCGTCGCGGCGAGCGCCTCCAGAGAAAGCTGGCCGGCGGAAAGCGCGAGCGGTATGAGGCCTACGCCCAGCAGGAGCGCACCGGCGAAGCTCGGCACGCGCGGCCCGTAGCGATCGGCCGCGCGCCCGCCGAGGGGTGCGAAGATGATCGAGCCTCCCGAGAACGCGGCAAGCGCGATCCCGCTTCGTACGCTCGCGCCGGCCAACGCGATCGGGAGCGCGAGCAGCGTTCCATACATCGCGAGGTTCTGGAACGCGACGGTCGCGCAGGCCGCGGCGAACGCCGGGATCCGGAAGAGCGAGGGCGGGAGCGCGGGATCGGGATGACGTGACTCGTACCGGAGGAGCGCGGCGGCCGCGGGCAGGATCGCGACGCCGATGGCGACCGTTACCGGATCGGCCGCGCGGCCCAGAGACACGAGGACCCAGGCGGTAGCCAGAAGTACGACCCCGAGCCCGAGCGCGCCGGCGAGATCGAATCGCGCGCCTTCGCGGGCCGCGCGTGCTGGCAGAACCCGCCACGACAGCGCGAACGCCGCCGCGCACACCGGAACGTTGACGAGGAAGATCCAGCGCCAATCGATCGCCGCCAGCAAACCACCGAGGAGGGGCCCGACCGTGGCACCCACCGCCGTAGCTGCGCTCACGATCCCGAACTCGGCTCCACGCCGGCCGCTCGGGATCGCCTCGCGGAGGAGCCCGAGGCCGTTCGGAACGAGCGCCGCCGCCGCGATCGCCTGATTGATGCGAAAAAAGGCGAGCACGAGGATCGAGCTCGCGGCTGCGGCACCGGCCGACGCCAGCGCGAAGTAGACAAGCGCGGCGAGCATGATGTTGCGGCGTCCGAGACGGTCCCCGACGCGTCCGGCGATCGGCTGCAGTGAGGCCATCGCGATCAGGTAGGAGGTGACGATCCACGACGTTTCGCCGACGTCCACACCGAGATCGCGCGCGACCTGCGGCAGGGCGACGACGATCATGGTCGAGTTCAGCGGCACGAGCAGATTGCCGAGCGCGACCGAGGTAGCGAGCCATCGTGGGTTCACCTATCGATGCTAGGCCGCGAGCAGATCGCGCAGCCGCTCGGCGGAGAGCGCGTTCGCGCCGGTGTCGTCGTGGCGGAAATACGCGTAGACGTCCTTCCCCGCGTCGAGCATCCGGCGAAAGCGCTCGCTCCACGCCGCGATCGACGTCTCGTCATACCCCTCCCGCTTTCGCAGGCGCGCGTACGCGTACGGGGCGGTGATGTCGAGCGTCTCGATCGGCGACGGCGCGCGCTCGCCCTCGGCGTGGACCAACGCCACGCCGGCGGTGCGGAGCAGCTCGTAGACCTCGTCGACGTACCAGGACGGATCGCGCACCTCGAGCGCACAGCGAACGTCCCGCGGCAGCGAACCGAGGAATCCGGCGAGGCGGTCGTCGTCGCGCTTCAGCCACGGCGGCGTCTGAAAGAGCACAGGCCCGAGCCGATCACCGAGTGGTCGCGCGCGTTCGAAGAAGATCGGAAGCGTCTCCGCTGGATCGCGGAGCTGGCGAAAGTGCGTGATCTGCTGCGACGCCTTCAGAGCGAAGAGGAACTCAGGCGGCGTTGCCTCCCGCCACGCGGCAATGTTCTTCTCGGTCGGTAGGTGGTTGAACGTGTAGTTGATCTCGAGCGTCCCGAAGCGCGTCCCGTAATAGCGAAGGAAGTCCTTCGACTTCACCTCCGCTGGATAGAAGACCGGCTTCCAGGACATGTACGACCACCCTGACGTTCCTACGAAGGCACGCCCTTTAGGCATCGTGCTGGCCGAGCACCGCATAGGCGATGCCCGTGACGAGCGAATTCGCGCGCTTGAGCGACGCGAGCAGATCGAGGTGGATGCTCGACGTATCGATCGACTCGCGGAGGCCCTCGTGGAGTCTCTGGATGTGCGCGGCGCGAAGCTGGCGCTCCATCGTGTTCACAACCGACTTGTGGCGGATCACCTTTTCGGCGACCTCGCGGTCACCCGAGGCGAGCGCTCCCATCGCGAGCTCGAGGTTCTCCACGACCTTCGCGTGGAGATCGGCGATCTCGCGCCATCCCTGCGCCGAAAAGACGTGGTTGCCGCGAATCTTCTTCTCGGCGAGGTCCATGAGGTTCTTGTCGATCACGTCGCCAATCTCCTCGAGATTGACGATCACGAAGATGAGGGCCGTCTCGCGCTCGGCCTGCTCCGCCGTGAGCTCGTGCTCGCGCAGCTTCACGAGGTACTGCTTGATCTCCTCCTCGAGCCGGTCGATGAGGTCGTCGCGAGCGACGATCTCGCGCATGAGCGCCACGTCGTTTCGCTCGAGGACCACGCGCGTCTCGCGCAACGATTGGAGGACGACGTCACCCATCCGGAGGACCTCGCGCAGGGCCTGTCCGAGCGCGACCGCAGGCGTGTCGAGCACCGCGGGATTCAGGTACATCGGACCGCTCTCGCTCCGTCGCACTTCGGGAATCAGCCGGGTGATGAGGTCGGCCGCGAGACCGGCGAAGGGGAGGAAAACGAGGGCCAGCGCCACGTTGAAGATGGTGTGTGCGTTCGCGATCTGCCTCGCAAGATCCGGCGACGTGAGGCGCACGAGATCGGCGAACGGGCCGATGAAGGGAAAAAAGATGACGACCCCGATGACCTTGAACGCGGCGTGTGCCGCGGCGACACGACGCGCTTCGGCGTTCTGGCCTACCGCGGCGAGCACCGCGGTCGCCGCGGTGCCGACGTTCGCGCCGAAGATGATCGGGATCGCGCCAATGAGCGGCATCAGGCCGGAGGATGCGAGCGAAAGGGCGAGACCGATGACGGCCGCGCTCGAGCGGACGAGCGCCGTGAAAAGAGCGGAAATGAGAACGAGGACGAGCGGCTGGTCAGTGAGAGCGCCGAGAAGGTCGCGGAAGAGCGCGCTGGTCGCGAGCGGCGCGGTGCCGTCGTGAATCAGCTTCATCCCGAGGAATAGGAAGCCGAAACCGAGGAAAGCCTGTCCCACATAGCGGAGCGTCCCGCGCCCGGAGACGTACATGACCCAACCAGCGAAGACGACGAGCGGGGAGACCTCGAGGAGATCGAAGGCGAGGAGCTGGACGGTAACCGTGGTGCCGATGTCGGCGCCGAGGATCATGCCGATCGTTTGGCGAAGCGTGACCAAGCCCGCCGATGCGAAGCCGACAAGCATCACCGTCGTCGCGCTCGAGGACTGCAGAACCGCGGTGACGCCCGCGCCGACGAGTAGCGACTTGACGCGATTGCCCGTCAGCGTCGACAGAATGTGCCGCAGGCGACTGCCGGCCGCCCGCTGCAGGCCTTCACCGACGAGCCGCACTCCATAGAGCAGAAGCGCGGTGCCCCCGAGTAACGAGAAGAGGACCAGGTTGGCGTCGCTCACGTTGGGGGCGAGTATCGAACTAGCGCGCGGATACGGTCAGCGAGGCCCTGCCCGAAGAACCAGCACCGAGCACGACGACGCTCACGTCGCCCTCGGTCGACGGTGCCGCGAATCCCATCCGCGCGGTTCCCGTTCCGTCGGTCACGGCCGTCCCGATCGGCACGACGCCCACCGACAGGGTGATCGGGACACCGGGGCGCGGCCCGGTGACGCCGACGACGTAAATCGTTGCGAGCACACCCTGGCCCGGCTTCACGGTCGGCTTGTCGAGTGTGACGGTCACCGTCACTCCGATCGTCTGCGTCACCTGCTGCGCCGTGACCGTGAGCTTCTGCGTCGTCTCGTTCCCCGCCCGGTCGCGCGCGACGACGGTGATGGGAAACGAGCCCGGCGGGGCCGCGAACGAGTCGGTGAATCCGCCGTCCGGCGCGATCACGACGATGCGGTCGTTCACCGTTATGGTCGAGCCCGGCTCGGTCGTTCCCGCGACGACGAAGTTCCGGGCATCGACCGTGCTGCCCGGCGCCGGCTGCGTGACGGTGACGGTCGGGGGCGTTCGATCCAGCACGACGGTGTACGACGACGCGGCGACGACGTCCCGGTCCGCGATGAGCGCGAGAGCGATCGAGTTCGCGCCGTCCTTGAGCGCGACTGTCGCGTTGAACGCGCCGCTCGGGTCCAGTGGCGTCGTCGTGACCACCGCGCCGTTCAGCACGACCTGGAGGCTCCGTCCCTCTTGCACCGCGAATGACGGAACCTTTCCGGTGATCTTGAGCTGCGGGTCGCGCGTGTAGGCGGGAAGCGTGTCGGCGATCGGTGCGGCACCGACGCTCGAGCTACCGCCGGCCGGAAGCTCGATGGACCCACGACCCTGGAGAAGCGGGATCGCGGACTGAACCTGGGTCACGAGCTGTTCGAACCCAGACCCAACCGCGGCGGCGGCGCGCGGAAGTGCGATCAGTGCGGCCACGGCGAGCGCCACTGCGAGCGCGGCGTCGACCCACCGCGGGCGCGCCGGACCGCGAACGCCGGCACTCCGAGCAATCGCACGGTAGCGGTCGCGCGAGACCGGGTCCCGACGCCGAGGGCCCAGGCGGATGCGAGTGATCAGCGGCCCAACCTTTCCATGTCTCAAAACTAAGGCCCGAAACCATAGCGAAAGGGCGCCGGCCTTACGGCCGCCGCCCTCCGCTGGTGGGTGGGATGAGGGGCTAACAACTTGAGCGCGCGTTACATCGTCAACGCGCGCGCCTGACCGATGTTTCGTCCTCCCCGGACGGTTTAGCCTGCCTGACCGTCCCGCCGGGACTGTACCGCTGGCCGTTTGGGGTCGCAAGTCCTACCGGTTGTGACCTTCGGTACAACCGGGCCAAAGACACGGGTGTGCGACACTCGGGGCAGTGGCCGTCGAGCGGGAAAAGGTGGCTCCTCGGGGTCTCGAAGGCGTGGTCGCGACGACCACTGCGATCTCCTCAGTCAGCGATAACTTCCTCCAGTACCGGGGGTACCGGATCGAGGAGCTTGTCGGCAAGGCCGAGTACGAAGAGGTCGCCTACCTCCTGCTCAATGGCGATCTTCCGAACAAGAATGAGCTCCGCGACTTCAAGGCTGAGCTCACCAAGCACCGAACCCTGTCCCCGTTTTTGAGGGAAATCCTCCGGCAGATGTCCGAGAGCGGAACGCCAATGGACGTCCTCAGGACGGTCATCTCAGCGTCGGCGGTCGAGGATCCGGGCGAGGGCGACAACTCGCACGAGGCCGAATACCGCAAGGCGATCCGACTCACGGCGAAGCTGCCGACGGTCCTCGCGACGTACATCCGCCGCCGGCGCGGCGAGCAGCCGGTCACGCCGGACCCGACCCTCGGGCACGCCGCGAACTTCGCGCGGATGGCAGGGCTCGATGAAGCGCATCCGCGCGCGGCCGAGATCCTCAACGCGTGCTTCATCCTTCAGGCCGAGCACGGGCTGAACGCGTCGACGTTCGCCGCGCGCATCACGGCGGCAACGCTCGCGGACATGCACGCGGCCGTGACCGCCGGACTCTCCGCCCTCAAGGGACCGCTGCACGGGGGCGCGACCGACGGGACGATGAAGATGCTCGACGAGATCGGCACGACCGAGCACGTCGACACCTGGGTCGCAAAGGCGATCGCGTCGAAATACAAGTTCTCGGGATTCGGTCACCGCGTGTACAAGACAGAAGACCCGCGCGCGAAGTTTCTGCGGAAGTTCGCGCAAGACCTGGCCAGAGATTGGAAGGGGCCGAAGTACTTCGACATCCAGGAGGCGCTCGTCGCGGCGATCGCGAAGGCCCGTCCGAGCATGTCGCCGGCGGCGGCCGAGAAGGTGAACATCGTGAACGTCGACTACTACGCGGCGACGACGTACACATTCCTCGGGATCCCGGCCGACCTCGGGACCTCCATCTTCGCCGTCGGTCGGATGGCCGGCTGGTGCGCGCACATCATGGAACAGCACGGCGACAACCGGCTGATCCGGCCGGAATCCGAGTACACCGGACCGACCGGAAAACGCTGGGTGCCGATCGCCGAGCGCTAGCCCCGCCAGGGCGGTAATAGTTCGAACGTCGACAACTCTGACGACGCGTTACCAGCGCAGGCGCACTGTATTGCCATGCGGCGTCTGGTGCCCGTCGCGGTCGCCCTTCTTCTGGCATCGTGCGCACCCGCGCCGAGTCCGGACCTGACGCGGGAGCAACCGCAGCCTACAAGTGAGTCGGCGGAACCGTCGCCGATCGTCGTTTCGTCGAGTTCGCCGGCTGCGATCGCCGCGCCCTCCGACCGCGTCCACCCGACTTTTCCTCTGGGCGAGAGGCTCGAGGGGGCGCAGGCGGACTTCGACTGCGACGGCCGAGCGGACCAGCTCGACTTCTACCCGATCGCGGGCTCGGCTCCAATTGGATTGAACAGGCTGGCTCGATTGACTCTCGCGTCGGGGGCTGTACGAGACCTCGCCCTGAGCGGAATGGAAGGGGTCTCTCCACTCATTGGCATCGCTGATGTGAACGGCGACGGATGCGACGACGCGATCGTGACCCTCGGCCACGGTGCGTCGACGACGTGGACGACGTTCGTGGTCTACGACGGCAACGATCTGCGGCAGGCCGAGGAAGAGGGCAAGCCGGTCATGTTCCTGTTCGGCGGGTCGGTGCGGCACGGGAACGCGATCGAGTGCCGCCGGACGAAGGACGCGCCGGAGATCGTGGTGCGAGCGGTGTCCGACTACACCACCGAGCTGCAATGGGATACGGTCGAGGATGTTCACCACTGGTCCACGAAATCGCACCTCGTGCTGTGGTCAACGTCGAGATCGGTGATCGCGGTGAGCGTTCCTTACGCCATGCCGCCCGATACAGCTCGCTACTGGGGAATCTCCTGCGGCGCCGTAAAGATGGACCAGTAGTTCAGGGGTCGTAGCTCGCAAGAATCGCGTCCCACATCGCGTCTGAGGCGAGCTCGCCGAGCGTGACCTCGTCGAGGTTGTCGTTCGCGATCTCCTGCGTCGAGACCATGTAATTCACGTCGCCATCCCAGCGCGCATGGAAGGGGTGTATTCCCCGTGCCATGGAGGCGTGCACCTGGCGGCCGACGGAGCGAAGCTGCAGCTGATCGAGCTTCTGATTCGTGACCACGAGCGAGAGCGTGGTGTTGGCCGATCGCGGGACAGGACCCGTCGGCTTGCCGCGCACGACCTTGCCGGCTCGGTCGACGATGCACCCATAGGCGTTCACGACGACGAACGCGAGGATCTTCGTCACCCCTGACGCGCGGTACGCGCCACCTTCTCCCGCGAGCTCCGCGCCGGTGCCGTGGCTCGCCGTCGCCGATCGTCCCGCCCCGCGTGCCCCCAGCGGAAAGCGACCTGGCCGCATCGCGCGGACGGCGGCCCTGCCGAGGTTCTTGTCCGGATAGATCGCGTTCTCGCGCCGGCCGTAGTCGAACAGGATCGCGCCGGATACGAGCGCGACGTCCATCCACTTCGTCG
>VBEY01000009.1 GCA_005889295.1 Chloroflexota bacterium
GACGGCGCGTGGAACGAGCGGCAGGTCGTGATCGCGAATCCGCGACTCGCGAAGGATGCGGTGAAGCTGTTGGCGAAACCTAGAATGTGACCGGCGAGCCGGAGTGATGAAATGGCAGACATGAGAGACTCAAAATCTCTTGGGCGAAAGCCCGTGTGGGTTCGACTCCCTCCTCCGGCACCGTGTCATGTCTCCGGCTCGGAGAACTGCCCGCCCTTAGCTATCTGACCTCCGGAGGCAGCAAACGCTTGAGTTCGGCGGCGACTGTTTCGAGCGATGCGCTACTACCCTCGGCGCGGCACAGGATGAGCGCGCCTTCCATGCCGGCCACCGTCGCCACGGCGATCCGTGATGCTCGACGAGCGGGAACACCGACCGACACGAGCTGCTTACCCAGCAAATCCACCCAGGACCGGAATGTCGCGCGCACCAGCTCGATCGTTGCCCGGTCGTCCGCAGTTGTATCGATCGCGACACCGGCCACCACGCAGCCGGCTGCCCCATCGGAGGTCAGCACGACCTGCCGCCACATGTCGATGAAGCAGTCCAGCACGCCCCCGGGCGTGGTGGCTCGACACTCGCGTTGGTGCGCGAGCACGCGGTCTGAGGTCCAGCGGATCGCGTCTCCAGCGAGCTGGTCCTTTCCCTTCGGAAAGTGGTGGTAGATCGACCCGCGAGGGGCCCCGCTCTCGGCCAGCACGTCCGAAAACGACGTCGCGTTCACGCCGCGGGTGCGGATCAGTGATGCGGCGCCGCGCACCATGCTGGCCCGAGTGTCTGTTCGCTCTTTTACCTTGACTATGACGACCAACATAGAGTACGTTGCGCTTCTATGACAATCGTCATAAGCAACCAGGGAGAAAGCCCGTGCCGATGATCGACGTGTACGCCACAGAAGGAACGTTCCGAGACCGCAAGACGCTCGCAAAGAATCTCGCCGCTGCGGTGATGCGATGGGAAAGGGTGCCGGAGCTCGCACTATTCAAGGACAACACCGCAGCCTTCATTCACGACCTTCCGGTGGGCTCACTGTCCAACGTTTCGGGTGACAGCAACTATGTCCGCGTGCAGGTCCTGACTCCGGTTGGCGTTCTCGATCGCGACAAGCAGCTCGGCGTCGTCCGCGAGCTGACCGACATCGTCGCGGCTGCCGCAGGCGACCCAACGCTGACCGAGCGCACATGGGTTCTGATCACCGAGTCACCGGAGGGCGGTTGGGGTGTCGACGGGCACGCCAACACGGGCGCCGACATCGCCGCCGCGGCGCGCGCGGAACTTACCGCGATCGCGGCAAAGAAGTCCGCCTAATCAGAGCAGCAGTTTCACCCTGACCGTGGTTCCCTTGCCGTCGCCTTCGCTCTCGAGCGCAAGCGACCCGGAATGTGCCTCCGCCACGATGCGCGCGACATAAAGGCCAACGCCCATCCCGGCAAAGGTGCCGGCGCGCCCCGCGCCGCGGACGAAGGGATGACCGAGCTTCGCGATTTCCTCCGGCGGGATGCCGATGCCCTGGTCGGAGATTGCGATCTCGGCCCTTCGGCGGTCTGCCGCGAGCGAAACACGCACCTGACCGCCTGTCGGCGAATACTTCACGGCGTTGCCGACGAGGTTCATGAGGAGCTGCTCGACGCGGGACTGGTCGCCGTGGGCGGGAAGGTTCGCGGGGCCCTCCATCGTGAAGGTGTGGCGCCCTTCCTCGGCGGTCGCGTCGATGTAGCGCTGCACGACGTCGCGAAGGACGAGCGCGAGGTCGTACGGCACCCGCTCCATGCGCAACGATCCCTTTTCCGCACGCGAGACCGAAAGTAGATCGTTGACGAGTCCATTCATCCGGTCCACTTGGCGTTCGATCGCGGCGAGGTTGCGATCGAGGGAGTCCATGTCGAGCTCGGTGCCCTGCGACCGGGCGCGGCGCATGCGCGAGCGGACCAGCTGCGCGAGCGCCTTGAGGGGTGTGAGCGGAGTGCGGAGCTCGTGGGAGACGATCGAGAGGAACTGTTCGCGTTCCCTCTCGGTTGCCAGGAGCTCAGTGATGTCGTGGAGGGTCATCACGCCGGCGACGACCTCCCCATTCGAGCCATGCACCGGAGCCGCACTTACGTCGAGCTCGCGCCGTTCGCCGGAGTCGGCCCGTCGCGCGACGAACTCGCCTCGAGTCTTCTCGCCCCTCAGGGCTCGATCCATGGGGTACGCACCGAGCGGAATCGGTTCGCCGCTCGAGAGGTCCCTGACGTCGACCGCGGCACGGAGCTCGGCGAGCGTTTCGAACTGGCGGACGCCGAGTATTTCCCGCGCGCGTGGATTCGTCTCGTAGCGTCCGCTGGGCCAGCCGATGACCACACCATCGCCCAGCGCGTCCAACAGATGCCGATGGAGCTCCCGCTGTGCGACGGCCTCCGCGTACAAACGCGAGTGCGTGATCCCGATCGCCGTTGTCGCAGCCAGCAGGTGCGCGAGTTCGATGTCCTCGGGTGTGAACGACCGGCTCCGATCCTTCGCGTAGATCGCGAGCGACCCGATGAGCTTGTTCTCGGAAATGAGCGGTATGGAAAGCAGCTTTGCCAGTCCTTCAGCGGTGACGAGCGCATGATCGCCGAGGCTGCCGCCGGGCAGGTCCAGGATCACGTGCTCGCCGGCGGCGCGAAACTGAGCTCGCATGCCTTCGATCGGGAGTCGCTGTCGGGCGACGTAGCTCTCGGAGAGTCCTTCCTGCGCGCGGATGACGAGGGCGGTTCCCTCGCTATCGGGTAGGAACACCGCGGCCGCGTCCGCCGGCACCAGGTCTCGCGCGGCCTTCACCGCATTGCGCAGCCTGTAGTCGAGGTCGAGCGACGCGAGCATGACGTCGTTCGCGTCGTGCAACCGGCGCAGGCGCGCGCGACTCGGCACAGGAGGCAAGGGAGGCACGCGCTATGCCAATCTCCCGCTAGGCGAGCGGGCTACCGATTCCGGTCAACGCGGAAGGACGATCTCGACGACGTCGCCGCCAACCTCCCGCGCGACCGCCTCCGCAAGCTCGCGTGAGGGCTTGGCCCGGAACGACGTCTGGACGCGGCGCATACCGCCTCCGTTGCGCGGGAGCTCGAGAACCACCTGCGATACGCCGGCGTGGTCCTTCAGGACTTCCTGGATCTTCTGGAACAGGGCAATGGAGCGCTCGTAATCGAGCACCTCCCGGAAACGGATGACGAGGGGCGGCGGTTCCTCGACCGAGGGCAAGATGGGTGAAGGGTCGGACGGGTCGGGAGACGGCTCGGGCGCGTCCGAGGAGGGCCTTCGACCCAGTGACACTGCGCTCTCGTCCCGGTACGGACCGTTGGCCCGACGAGGACTTACCCCGGCCGTCGCCCCACCGTTTCCGTTTCGGGTGAACTTCGACCGCTTGGCGAGGAACTGCCGCCGCTCGTCAGCGACGCGTTTTATCTCTGCGATCCCGGCGTCGTCGAAGCGCACGGCGTGCTCGCACAGGAGCTTCGGGTCCTCGTCTCGTTGCTCCACACGCGCGAGGACGAGCAGGATCTCGTCGGCGCCCCACAGCGGCGCGGTTGCCTCGTAAACACGCGGGAAGACGGTGACCTCGACGCTTCCGGTGAGGTCTTCGACCTGCGCGAACATCATCAGCTGCTTGTTCTTGGTGATGTGCTTGCGGGCGTTCGTCACGACGCAGGCGATGGTCACGAGGTCGTCCTGAGCCTCTCTGAGCTCCGCGAGCGCGACGAGGTCCTCCACGTCTTTCATCCTCGGAGCGAGGGCGTTCAGGGGGTGTGCGGACAGGTAGATTCCGAGTAGTTCTTTCTCCCAGGCGAGCTTCTCCTTTGGCGAGTCGACGAACTGGCTATTGGGGCCCGGGATGAACTTGGCATGGAGCTGACCGCCGACTCCGAACTCCGCGAACAGGCCCACCTGTCCGCTGGCTCGGTCGCGCTGACCACGCTGTGCCGTATCCAGCACCTGATCGAGGCGGTCCAACTGCCAGAGCCGCGGTCCGAATTCGTCGCACGCACCCGACTTGATGAGCGACTCGATCACGCGCTTGTTGGTGCGCTGCAGGTCCAAGCGGTCGCAGAAATCGTCGAGCGAGCCGAACGGCCCGCCGGCCTTACGGGCCTCGACAACAGCCTCGGCCGCGCCTTCGCCGACGTTTTTCACGGCGCCCAAGCCAAAGCGGATGCCCGTTGGGGTGATCGCAAAGTCGAGCTCCGACTCGTTCACGTTCGGCGGAAGCACCGCGATCTCCATGCGCCGGCATTCGGCGACCGCGATCGCGATTCGGTCTGGCGTTCCCATTTCGGCGGACAGCACGGCGGTCATGTATTCCGTCGTGTAGTTGGCCTTCAGGTACGCGGTGTGGTACGCGATGATCCCGTAGATCGCGGCGTGTGCCCGGTTGAATCCGTAGCGCGCGAACGGCTCGAAGTCCTTCCACACCGATTCGATCACGTCGGCATGCACGCCGTTGCGGATCGCGCCCGACACGAACTTCACCTTTTGAGCGTCGAGCTTCTCGCGGATCTTCTTGCGGACCGCGTAGCACAGCACATCGGCCTCGGCGAGCGTGAAGCCGGCGAGCGCCTGCGTCACCGCCATCACGTCCTCCTGGTAAACCATGACACCGTACGTCGCCTTGAGCACCGGCTCGAGCGTGGGATGGGCGTAGGTCACCGGCTCCTCGCCATGCTTGCGGCGGATGTAGGTCGGGATGTAGTCCATCGGGCCGGGGCGGAAGAGGGCGACCATGGCCATGACGTCCTCGACGCGGTCGGGCTTGAGCTCGCGGATGTAGCGGCGCATCCCCGCGGATTCCAGCTGGAACATGCCCGTCGTTTCGCCGGAACCGAGAAGCTCGAACGTCTTCTTGTCGTCGAGCGGGATCTCCTCGCGCCGGATCTTGACGCCGCGCTGTCGCTCGATGAGCCGAAGAGCGTGCTCGAGGATGGTCAGGTTCCCGAGGCCGAGGAAGTCGAACTTCAACACGCCCAGCTTCTCGAGCTGTTTGTCCTCGTACTGCGTCTGGAGGGCGTTGACGTTCCCCTTCGAGCGCTCGAGGGGCACGAGCTGCGTGATCGGCTCCCGCGAGATGACCACACCGGCGGCGTGCGTGCCTGTCGACCGCACCAAACCCTCGACCTTCTCCGCGAGGTCGAGCAGCCGCTGCACATGGGCTTCCTGCTCGAGGTCGCGGAGCTCGGCGGACATGCGTCGCGAGTCGGTCAGGGTCGTACCGAACGGGATCGTTTTCGCCACGCGATCGGCCTCGCCGTACGGCATGCCCAGGACGCGCGCCACATCGCGCACGGCGGCACGCGCGAGCATGGTGTTGAACGTGCCGATCTGGGCCACGCGGTCGGCGCCGTACTTCTGGGTCACGTACTGGATGACCTCGTCGCGGCGGTCGCCCATGAAATCAACGTCGATGTCCGGCGGGGTGAAGCGCGCGAGGTTCAGAAAGCGCTCAAAAATGAGCCCGTATTTCAGGGGATCGATGTCGGTCATTCCGATCGCGTAGTTGACGACCGAGCCGCCGGCCGACCCACGCACCGCCGTGAGGATGCCTTGCTCGTGCGCGAATCGGATGAAGTCCTGCACGATGAGGATGTAGCCGGTGTAGCCCGTCTTCGCGATGATCGCGAGCTCCTTGTCGATGCGTTCGCGCAGCTCTGGGGTGATCGCGCCGTACTTCTCGACGGTGCCCGCCTCGGCGAGCGCGCGGAGCTGCTCCTCGGGCGTCTTCCCAGCCGGGACCTCGAAGTGCGGGAGGCGGAGCTCGCCAAGCGGCAGCTTCAGGTCGACCTTCTCGGCGATCCGCAGCGTGTTCTCGAGCGCCTCCGGGTCGTTCGGAAAGAGCTCGCTCATCTGCGCAGCCGAGCGCATGAAGAGCTCGGGGTTGTCGATCATCTTCAGGCGGTCAGGGGTATCGATCGTTTTCCCGCTTTGGATGCACACCATGACGTCCTGGGCCTCGGCATCCTCGGCGTGCACGTAGTGGATGTCGTTGGTGACCACCAGCGGGATGCCGGTCCGGCGGGAGACTTCGCGCACCCCGTCGTTCACACGCTCCTGCTCGGGGATGCCATGCGACATGAGCTCGAGGTAGTAGTTGCCCTCACCGAAGATGCTCCGATGCTCTTCGGCGACGGCGCACGCCGCGTCCATCCCCTCGTCGGTGATGGCGCGCGCGAGCTCGCCCTGGAGGCAGGCGGAGAGGGCGATCAGGCCCTGGCTGCGCTCGCGAAGGAGGTCCTTGTCCATGCGCGGGCGGTAGTAGTAGCCCTCCAGGTGGGCCGCGGTGATGAGCGTCACCAGGTTTTGGTAGCCGGTGAAGTCCTTGGCGAGGAGCACGAGGTGCCAGGGCTTGCCGTGTCCTTCGGATCGCGGATCGCGATCGAACCGGTTGTTCCGGGCCACGTAGGTCTCGACGCCGATGATCGGCTTGATGCCGGCGTTACGGCAGAGCGTGTAAAAGTCGATTGCGCCATAGAGGGCGCCGTGATCGGTGAGGCCGAGCGCGGGCATGTCCAGCGCCTTTGCGCGCGCGACGAGGTCGCTGAGGCGGGACAGCCCGTCGAGCAGGCTGTACTCGCTGTGTGTGTGCAGATGGACGAACTGCTTGGCGATGACCCTGCCCCACGTGTGTGCCGCTCGAGGAAGCGCGGCGGTTGTCCGCAGTCTACCGTCCCGCCGTCTTCCCTTGAAGCGTCGTCTGCAAACTCCGCATCGCCGTGACCAACTCATGCCCCGCGACAAACGCAGCAAGGAGTGGATGACTCCCCTGAGAGAGCGCCGCCTCCCGATCCACCGCGCGACGCATTCCGTCGAACGTGAGGGCCACAAATGCGTACTCGCCATCGCGAGGAGTGGGCGCGGCCTCGGCGACGGGAATGGCGTCAAGCAGCTTCTCGATGGTCTGCAGGAACGCCCGGGCCGGAGCGCGAACGCTCTCGTGCTCGCCCGCTCCGATCATGCCGCCGCCGGTGCTCGTATACATACTCGCCGACCCATCGGCCACAGCGACGACCGATGCCGATCCATTCGGCATGCCGATCTCCATAAGCGCTGCCCAGACTCGCGGGAGGTCTGCGCTTGGTTTGAGGCCGAACGACGCGGGGTCGCTGCCGAGGAGCCGCATGCGCAGGTCGACCTTCGCGTCGTTGCGCCGGAATCTCAACGCGAGGTCCTCGTCACGTTGACTACGACCGCGCGGTGATCCGATGCCCCGAGCGCCATCACTGTGTGCGGGTTCGAGCCGACGACACCGATGCCCCAGATGTAGTCGATCCGTTTGGCAGGTTCGTCCATCGTCGTCGTCGGTCCCGCAGGCTCGCCGAGGTCGCCAAAGCCAGCCTCGGAGAAGAGGCCCATCTCCAGGGCATCCGGCTCGGCGTTCATGTCGCCCGCCACGATCGCGACCTTCTCGCCGTCCCATTCCCGGAGGATCGTTCGGACCTGCTCTTGCCGTATCCCGCTCGAGTCCGCGACGTCGTCGAGGTGCGTGGTCACGATGAGCACGTCGCCGACGCGGACACCGACCGCGCCGCGGGGCTGGTGCCGAGCCGACGCCTGCACCGCGAAATGGATGCGCCGTACGTCGGTCATCGGAAAGCGCGAGAGGATCGCGTTGCCGTACAGGTCGCCGATGTTCGGGGCGAAGACGTACGGCATCGCAAGACGCTCGGCGAGCACGCTCAGCGAGTCGTGCTGCTCGTCGACCATCCACCCACGAACGACCTCCTGCAGCACGAGGACGTCAGGGGATTCGCGCGATATGACATCGACGAGCATGTCCAGCGACGGGACCTGGCCCGCGTTGAATCCCTGATGGATGTTGTAGGTCATCACACGGAACGAATTCGTCGGTTCCGCCGGCGGGGGCACCTGCGGCGTGAGAAGCAGAGCGAGAAAAGGCACGGCCACGACGATCGGAACGAGCGCGATGGGAAGAGCGCGCCATGCTGGGAGCCCACCGCCAGGCGCGAACAGGGCGGCGACCGCGACGAGAGCCGTTGCGGCATACACGGCCGGGACATACGCCCAGTACGCGTAGAACCCGAAAGCCGTCCCGACGAACACGAGCCATCCGAGCGCGAGCGACAGCGTCACGACCGCGGGTGAGCCCGAGACCTTCAGCGGCGCGCCCGGGATCGTCGCCGCGGCGATGAACAAGCCGGCCGCGAGAACGAGACCCCCGACGAGCGAAACGACGGGGGCGTGCACGTACCAGAGCAGCGCGGTGCCAACGGCGCACGCGACCGCGGCGGCGACGCCCCGGGGGTACTGCCGCGCGAGCGCGAGCGCCCCGGCGGCCAGGCCGAGCCCAACGAGGACCATGCCGAGCTCCGTCGCGCGCGGCGGCTCCGGTCCGAGCCCGAGTCCGCTCGCGAGCGCGACTTGCGCGCCGTTCGTTGCGCCGGTCTCGGCGACGAGGAACAGCGACGGCAACGCGATGAGCGCGAGCGAGCCTCGCGCGTCCGGTCGAGTCCACGTGCGTGCGCCCCCCATCGCGGCGACGCCGGCGGCGAGGAAGACGAGTGCCGCGACGAGCACAAGCGGCGCGGCGAGGGCTGGATTCAGATCCACGAACGGCACCGTTCGGAATCCCGCACGCAACACCAGGTCGGCGGAGAACGCGATGGGCAGCGCGACCGCGAGCGGCGAGGGGCGATCCGGGGGCCGCGACGCGTGGAGGAGCCCAAGCCACCAGATGCCCCCGGCGATACCCGCGGTGGTCAGGGCGAGGTCGGCGATGTTGTTCGGCGAAGCCGTGGCGATGAGCGTCGCGATTCCGAGCATGGCCGCGCTCAGGGCGACAGCTCGTTTGGGACCGAGGCGCCATCCCACGAGCGGCGCGAGGAACGCCGTCGCGAACACGGCCGTGGCCATCACGGCGAGGGTCGTGTTGGACTGACCGAAGAAGGTCTGCTGGAACGTGGACGAAAACGTCCGGATGTCGGCGATGAGAAAGAGGAGGCCGATGACCGCGAAGGTAACCTCGCCGACCATTGGCGAGGCAGTCTAGGTGCTACGGCTTAGTGCGCCACGCCTCCGCGAGTCGCGACGCGGTCTCATTGACCAGGTCGCGCACCTTCACGATCGTGCTGAACCCAGGCTCATCGGGCATCGGACCCACGATGAGGGCGCCGACGACATCGCCGGAAACGGTGATCGGGATGATCGTCGAACGTCCACCCTGGACGAGCCGCTCGAGGGTCGCGGCCCCGTCCGCGTCGCGAAGCGGGTGCACGAGCTCGTCGAGCGTCGGTGAGGTCACGATGCGCCCTTCGCGGCATGCCCGAGCGATCGCGTTGTAGCGGTCGGAAAGCTCGATCGTGAACCGGCCCACCGAGATCCCGAGCGCGTAGTCGAGCTCACGCGCCGCGGATGAGCTCGAGATGAGCTCGCCCCGCAAAAGCCCGGCGGCCGGGTCGACGCCGACCATGAATGTCGTTGGCAGACCGATCTCGGTGCAGTTGTTGACGAGGTCGTTGAGGATCTGATCGGTCGTCGGCGCCTCGACCGAGGATGTCACAGAGGAGGAGGGAGCCGCGGCGGTCGGCGGGAGGACGGCGACCGCCGCGGACTCCGAAGGGGAAAGACTTGGTTGGAAGCGCGCGGCGCGGCGTACCGCGGCGAGCCGGTCGCTGGAGACCTCGATGACGCGCAACACGAGACGCGTCGCGTGGTCCGAGAACCCGGAGTCGCCGAAGACCTGGAGTGTCGCGACACCGAAGATCTCTTCCGCGGCGAGCAGGGGGTATTGGAGAACGGAGATCTTGCGCGCTTCGACGCCCTCGGGGCCGCGCACGCCGATCTCGCGTATGAAGCTGTGCCACCGGCGATCGTGGCGCGCCGCGTAGCAATCGGGGCCGTCGTCGACGGCCTGCTGGCCCATCTCGGCCGAGTCGGGATCCGCCCCGACGACCTTGTAGCGGTACGCGACCTCGCGCCGGACGCTGTTGAAGAGCGCGACCGAGAATCCATCCACCCCGGCGATCGCCGTGACCGCATCGCGAAGCACGCGGCCGATGGAGCGCGCATCGGTGAGCTCGTCGAGGGCGCGCGCCACTTCGTCGACGACCTGGCGGTCGCGCTCGTCCTGTTCGGCCTTGGGATCGAGCACCGGTTCGGATTCAGCGGGCACAGCCAACTCAAGCGGCGATTCCGGCTCGGGCTCCTGCTCGTCCGGCACCA
>VBEY01000274.1:0-3811 GCA_005889295.1 Chloroflexota bacterium
AAGGGCAAGATCGTCGGCACGTTCCCTGAGGACAGACTCATGGACGGCCTGCTCGCTGAGATCGACAAGATCCTCGTCGAGAACGGCAAGGAGCCCTACTCGCAGAAGGCGCCGAAGCTCTCGCACGAAGGACAGCTCACACCGGGGCGGAGTGTCCCAGCAGGACAGCGCACCTAAGCCGGACGACGTAGAGCCCGGCGTCGTCTCGGTGGGCCGTGCCGGGCTCGCGAACGTCGATTTCCGGAAGGCGCGCTTCGACAAGTTCAACCTCGCCGTCGCGAACTTCGTGGCGTGCGACTTCCGCGGGCTTCGGCTCGATGAGAAATTCGCGCCCTTCTTCGTGACCCGGCCCCGCAGCACGTTCGTGTCCTGCAAGTTCGACGGCGCGGACCTCCGGCAGATCAGCCCTGAAGGCACCCGTTTCGAGAAGTGCTCCTTCGACGACGCACGTCTCGACGGCTGGACCCCGGCGCGTGCCGAGTTCGTCGAGTGCCGCTTCGCGGGGAAGGTCGTGAGCGTCACGTTCAGCGGCCGGCCGGCGGGCCCCGGCTCCACCCGGATCGATCCGGTGCGATCCAAGAACGAGTTCCGGGGCAACGACTTCCGCGACGCACAGCTCATCGACACCGTGTTCGTGTTCGGGATCGATCTCGATCAGCAGCGCTGGCCGGCGGGTGACGACTACGTGCGGCTCGACAAGTTCCACCGGCGGCTCGAGGCCGCGCGCGCCGACATCCTGGGATGGGAAACCGGCGAGATGCGGACCTCCGGGCTCGCCATGCTCCAGTCGCTCGCGCAGCGCTGGCAGGACCAGCGCGAGATCATCGGCATGCGCGTCAGCCCCGCCGTGAAGGCGGCTCCGCGCGTGCAGATCCGCGTCTGGGACGCGCTCGAGCACGCGAAGGTCTAGCGCCTAAACTGGTCGCCTCGTGATCGGTCGCCGAGGGTACTCATACCGAACCCCGCGATAGCCGGCGCGCCATCGCGCGCCGGCGATGCTGTCGCGCCTCAATATGACCCTCGGAGTTCAGTGATGAGACAGTCCAAGCTCTTTGGCCGCACCCTGCGCGAGGCCCCCGCGGAGGCACAGACCCCCGGGCACCGCCTCATGCTGCGCGCCGCGATCGCGCGACCCCTCGCGGCGGGGCTCTACACCTGGCTCCCGCTCGGATTCCGCGTCCAGAAGAAGGTCGAGCAGATCATCCGCGAGGAGCAGGACCGCATCGGCGCGCAGGAGATGGAGATGCCGGTCCTCACGCCGGCGGAAACGTGGAAGCAGACTGGGCGCTGGGACGCGCTCGAGCCGATCACCTTCCGGACGAAGGATCACAACGGCCGCGAGTTCATGGTGAGTTACACACACGAAGAGTTCGTGCATCTGCACGCCATGCAAGAGATTCAGAGCTACAAGCAGCTGCCCCAGATCGTCTACCACTTCCAGTCGAAGGGACGGGACGAGGCGCGGCCGCGCGCCGGCCTTCTCCGCGTGCGCGAGTTCGTCATGAAGGACGCCTACAGCTTCGATGCCGATCAGGCCGGCCTGGAGAAGAGCTACGCCGCCGAGTTCGGCGCGTACGAGCGGACCTTCCAGCGGATGGGCCTTGACGCGATCAGCGTGGAGTCCGACACCGGCGCGATGGGCGGCGATGTCGCCCACGAGTTCCAGGTGCTCACCGAGGTCGGCGAGGATCGCATCGCCGTCTGCTCGAACTGCGATTACCGCGCGAACCTCGAGAAGGCCACGCGGTCTGTGCGGCGGGATGGCTTCGAGGCACTGGACAAGGCGCCCGAGCCGAGCGAGATCCGCACACCCGGAGCCACGAGCATCGAAGCGTTGCAGGCGCTTCTGAAGCGGCCCCCCGAGGCGTTCCTCAAGACGGTATTACTCACGGATGCGAGAGGTACGGTCGTCGCTGTCGTACTTCCCGGAGACCGCGAGGTCAACGAGGCGAAGCTGCGAAAGATCCTCGGCACGAGCGAGGTCAAGTTCGCGAACGATGGGCAATTCGCGGCAGCCGGTGGGGTTCCAGGGTTCGTTGGTCCGGTAGGCCTGAAAGCGCGGGTTCTCATTGATTCTTCGCTGGACCGGAGGGCGTTCATCGCCGGCGCGAACAAGAAGGACACCCACCTTCAGAACGTGGTGATCGGCCGTGACTTCCGCGGCGAGGAGGTCGACGTCCACGATGTCCGAGAAGGCGACCACTGCCCACGCTGCAAGACAGGCACGCTCACGATCAAACGAGGTGTCGAGGTGGGGAATATCTTCGCCTACGGCACCTACTACTCGGACAAGATGCGCGCGACATTCGTCGCCGAGGACGGGACGCAGAAGCCGTTCGTCGGTGGGAGCTACGGCATCGGCGTTGGGCGTGCCGTTCAGACGATCATCGAGACGCACCATGACGAAAAAGGCATCGTCTGGCCGCCCCAGGTCGCGCCGTATCACGCGCATGTGCTCGCGCTGCCGGTCAACGACGCGGACGTCCGGGCGACGGCGGAATCGCTCGTGGCCGAGCTCGAGAAGCGCGGGATCGAGGTTCTCTACGACGACCGCGACGAGACTGCCGGAGTGAAGTTCGCGGACGCCGACCTCATCGGCATCCCGCTCCGCGTCACGGTCAGCAAACGCAACCTCAAAGAGAACCTCGCGGAGCTGAAGCTGCGTTCAGCAACGGACGCCGAGATGGTCGCGCTCGCCGGTGGTGCCGACCGCATTGCCGATATCGTCGGCTCGTGGCCACGCTGAGGAAAGCCGAACGTACGCCGCGCGACGCGGCGCCGGTCGCACAGCCAGGCGAAGAACGCTCGCTCGAGGCGTCCCTCCGGCCACAACGACTTTCTGACGACGAGTACATCAACCAGGACAAGGTCAAAGGGCAGCTCCGGATCGTCATCGAGGCCGCGAAAGCGCGGGGCGAGCCGCTCGAACATGTCGCGCTCTATGGCCCACCCGGAGTGGGGAAGACCTCGCTCGCGGGCGTGATCGCGCACGAGCTCGGCGTTCCGATAAAGATCACGAGCGGCCCCGCGATCGAACGCGCCGGCGATCTCGCCGCGATCCTCACCAACCTCGAGAACGGCGCCGTCCTGTTCATCGACGAGGTCCATCGTCTCCCTCGCATCGTCGAGGAAGTCCTCTACCCGGCGATGGAAGAGTTCAATCTCGACATCGTCCTCGGGAAAGGTCCGGGCGCGCGCACGCTCAGGCTCCCGCTGCCCCGTTTCACGCTCGTGGGCGCGACGACACGGATCGGTCGTCTCTCGGCTCCGCTCCGCGATCGGTTCGGTGCGATCTATCACCTCGATCTGTTCAAGCCGGAGGCCCTCGAGCAAGTCGTGCGCCGCTCGGCGCGCATCCTGAAGGTCGAGATCGACCCGGCTGCGGCGCGCGAGATCGCCCTTCGCGCTCGCGGCACACCCCGGATCGCGAATCGCTGGCTCAAGCGCGTGCGGGATTACGCGCAGGTGCGCCACGACGGCAACGTCACGCTACCGGTCGCGCGTGAAGCTCTCGCCGCGCTCGAGGTGGACGACGCCGGCCTCGACGACCGCGACCGCAGCTTGCTTCGAGCGATCACTGACAAGTTCGGCGGTGGTCCTGTCGGCCTCGAAACGCTTGCCGCGGCGGTCAGCGAGGACTCCGAGACGATCGAGGACGTGTACGAGCCGTACCTGCTGCAGGAGGGCTACCTGAAGCGCACCCCGCGCGGCCGTGTCGCGACGGAGCGCACCTACCGGCATCTCGGCCTGGACGTACCGAAGAACGGGACGCTCTGGGACGGGCAGGGGTGAAGCGCTTCGAGCTGGAGCG
>VBEY01000274.1:3940-6898 GCA_005889295.1 Chloroflexota bacterium
TGGCGTCGGGACGGTGCTCCGTTGGCAGTGGCGGTGAACCTCTCCGTCGAGAATCTCCACGACGCCCACTTCCGGCGGTTCATGGAGCTGACGCTGAAGGTCGCTGGCGGCCCGGAGCTCCTGGTTATGGAGGTCTCGTCGCGTGCGCTCGCGCGCGACCCGGACCCGCCGGTGCCGATTCTCGAGCTCATGCGCGATCGGGGCATCCGCGTGACGCTGGACGACGCCACCGAGGAGGATGCGCATCTGGTCGAGAAGCTCTCCGTCGACATCGTGAAGGTCAGCCGCGGGCTCGTATCGCGGATGGGCCGCGACCACCGCGCGCTCGACTACGTCCGTGCCGTCGTCAGCGCCGCCCGAGCGCGTGAGATCCATGCGACGGCTGTGGGCGTCGAGGACGAGGCCACCTGGGATCTCCTGGCCGGGCTCGGGTTTTCGAGTGCCCAGGGCTATCTCATCGCGGCCCCCATGCCCACCACACAACTAAGTGAGTGGCGAGCGGCGCGAGTGTGACGAGCGGGATCATCCGGCGGCGGGTGGCACGGGGGAGCGGGTTGCGCGCGAGCCGTTGACCGGCCGCGCCGCGGGAAGACCAATCGCAACGCCGGAGGAGCGGACCGGTAGGCGAGCGCGCGGCCCGAGGGGTAGGGGCCCCTGGGGGCGAAGCCACCCCGGGACAGGACCCGCCGCCGTCCTTGTGCTCATTGCACTCCTGCTCATCTCGTGCACGGCCCGGCCGGCCACCTCATCTCCAAGCGCCACGACCATCCCGATCCCGACCACTGCGCCTCCCCCGACCGCGAGTCCGACACCAACGCCGTCGCCGCGGATCGGACCGGCGGTCGTCGAGAATGTGCAGCTCGTCGCGGCGGGTTTACGCGCGCCTTGGGCAGTGGATATCGCGCCCGACGGCCGGCTCTTTGTCACGGAGCGCCCCGGTCGGGTTCGCGTCGTGCAGCTCGGTCCGGGCGGCGGGCTTCGCGCCGAACCCTGGGCCACCGTGCCCGCCAGCACTTCGACCGACGGAGAAAAGGGCCTCCTGGGGATCGCCGTCGACCCGGAGTTCGCGCGCAACGGTTTCGTCTATCTCTACTACAGCTACGCGGGCCCGATCGGCGCAACGCGCGACAAGCTGGTCCGCATGCGGGACGCGGACGGTCACGGCGTCGACGAGACGATTCTCCTGGACGGCATCCCCGGCAACAACAATCACGACGGCGGTCGGGTGAAGTTCGGACCTGACGGAAAGCTGTACGTGACGACCGGCGACGCCGAGAACGGCGCGAACGCTCAGAACCAAGGCGTCCTCGCCGGGAAGATCCTGCGTCTGAACAAGGACGGCTCGATCCCTTCCGACAACCCCACCGCGGGCTCGGCGGTGTGGTCGCTCGGCCATCGCAACATCCAGGGCATCGCGTGGCAGCCCGACACCGGGGCGCTCTACGAGACTGAACACGGACCGTCCGACCCATTCCCCAACTGTTGCCACGACGAGGTCAATCTCATCGTGCCCGGCGGCAACTATGGCTGGCCGACGGTGCGGGGGGTGGCCGGTGATTCGCGTTTCCGCGATCCGCTCCTCGAGAGCGGACGCCTGGAAACGTGGGCGCCGTCGGGTGCGGCATTCGCCACGAAGCCCGGACCGCTCCGCGGCTCATTCCTCTTCGCCACGCTCCGCGGACAGCATGTGCACCGCGTCGTATTCGCTCCGGACGGGCAGACCGTCCTCTTCCAGGAGAAGCTCCTGACCAATCAATACGGCCGGCTGCGCGATGTGTTCGAGATAGCGAGCGGCGAATTCCTCGTGCTGACCTCCAACGGCGACGGCCGCGGTATTCCCGCCACGGACGACGATCGCATCCTTCTCGTGACACTCAGGTGAGACAATTAACGCCTATGGAGCTCTCTCAGCTCGGTCGCGGACTTGTCCTGATCGGGGCGGCGGTCCTGTTCTTCGGGGTCCTGCTCGTCGTCGCCGATCGCGTTCCCTTCATCGGCCGCCTGCCCGGAGATATCACCCTCCGCGGCGACGGCTGGACGCTGTACGCGCCGCTTGCGACGTCGATCGTGCTGAGCGTTCTGCTGACCGCGGTCCTGAGCCTGATGGCCTGGCTGCGGCGGTAAAAGGAGAATCCGTGAGCGAAGAGAAAGTTACCGACGAGAAGAAGACGACACCGGTCGTGGCCGAGGCCGAAAAGCAGGAGAAGATCCTGAATGCGTTGCAGTCGGTGCTCGACCCCGAGATCGGGCTTTCGGTGATCGACCTCGACCTCATCCGCGAGGTGGCGTTCACTCCCGAAGAGGCCGAGATCAAGATGGTGCTCACCACGCCGTTCTGCCCGTACGGCCCGATGCTCATCAATCAGATCCAGTCCGTCTCGGAGACCGCGGCCGAGATGCCCGTCAAAGTCACGGTGCTCCCGGATCGCTGGGAAGCGCCTCCGTGGCTGCGTTGACCCTCTAGAGGAGCGCCCGCACCACCCTGAGCTGCGGCGACGTCTCCGCGGTCTCGTCCTGCGCCAGGGGCAGACCCTGGTACGTCCCTCGCACGATCGCCCACTTGCGAATGAGGTTCGCGTCGAGGCCGGCATCCGCGAACGCGCCGATCCAACGGTCGACGGAATCTTTGGTCGGCTGATGCCCGATGGGGTTCCAGAGCAAAGTCGGAACGTCGAACTCCGGCTCGCCCACCATCGGCTTCGGATCGATCACGACCCATCCATCACCGTGGCTCAGCAGGTTGTGATGGTGGAAATCGCCGTGGACGAGCGTCGCGTCGTCTGGCCGCATCGTCCCGTAGATCTCCCTTGCCTGGCGGACGAGATAGTGATCGCCGGCGTTGTCGAGCCAGCGCGGCACGAGATCGCCGATCCACCGGAATGGACGCCCTCTCGCGGCCGGTCGCCAGAACTTCCTCGCCGCTCCGATGGCGATGCGCATCGCCTCGTATTCCGAGCG
>VBEY01000275.1 GCA_005889295.1 Chloroflexota bacterium
CCGGGTCATCAGGGTCCCTAGGGCCGGGTCTAGCCTCCGGGTGTCCGAGGCAAGGACCTCGATCTCCGAGGCGGTACGACCACGTTCCTCAAGGCGGGTTTTTGCGGCGCTGGACAGCGCGGTGACGTTCGTTACAGCTTGAGCCATGACGTCATGGTAGGGGCACACCAAAAGACCGCTTGGCGGCTTCGTGTCAATTCCGGTCACTCACGCGTTTCACAGATGGGGCTTATCCACACCAGATAGCCTTAATTACTACAGATGGACGTACCGAGTCACTTCATCTCCCGCGTAGCCGCGCGCCGAGCCGATTTTCGTTACGCGCTGCGGCTCGGCGACGCCGTTGGCGCGGCACGCGCCGGCTCACGCCTGCTCGTCGTAGCGAACGCGCTCGACCCGGCCACCGGCCACCGCATCCGAAACGCGCGTACCCGGCTCGGGCACGGACTCCGACTCGCACGACAACGGCGCGCGATCGGACCGATCCCCGCCGTCTCTGTCGTCGCGGGACCGATTCGCGCGGCGCGTAGTCCCGGATCGACGGCGCGGAAGTGGCTGCTCTTCGCCGCACTTGCCGTGATCGCGGTTCTTCTTATTCAGCTCATCCCCGCGCCGCTTTCGGAAGAAGGCGGCGGTGGCGGTGTAGCAGTGCCGCCCGATCAGATAGCGATAAACCTCGCGCTTCGCGGTCGGACCTCGTACGTCGCGACACCGCCGCCGGTCGCCGTCGTGACCGCGCCTCCGCTCGAGACTCCCGCACCGACGGCGGAGCCGAGCGCCGCCCCACGTCCGGTCACATCGGCCCCGCGCACGGGGGCGCCGGGTGGCGCAGGGAGCGGTGGAAGTGGTTTGGGTTCGGGCAGCGGATCGGGCTCCGGATCCGGATCTGGATCCGGCTCGGGCTCAGGGTCGGGCAGCGCAACACCCGCGCCAACACCGCCGCCACCAACGCCGACGCCATCGCTTGATCAGTCCTTCGGTCGCTTCACGATCTTGGTGGTAGATGAAGGGGGCCAGGCACTGCCCGGCGTGTGCGTCATTGTTGGGACCGCTAGTTGCACGGCGGATAAGCCGCACACCGATGCGACCGGCCGCTGGACTGCCGACGTCCCGATGGGGAGCCCGACGCTCCTGTGGGACATCTCGCTGAGCAAAGGTGGCTACCTAACGGTCCGTCGCCAGTTCGTGCTCCGGTCGGGTCAGCAAGTGGTCTATCAGGTGGCCCTCCCTAGTCGAGCGAGTTAACCAGGCAGCGGGGGCGACACCAGCGGCCCGCGTTCGTTGTAGGGAATGAGGGCCCACGCGGGCTTCCTCGCTCGCCGGGGCGAGCCCATCGGGTTTCGGCTACGGTGGACGCTTCCCGCTATTTAGCTCGAAAGGGGAAGAGCAAATGCGTCGGATCACGGGGGGACTCATCGCTGCCGCAGTTGCCCTAAGCATGACGCTCGGCGTCTACGGAACGACCGCCCGAGCCGCAACGGCCTACGACTCCGCGTACCAGTTCGAAAGTGCCTTTTTGAGCCTGAATTCCGGGGACACGGGCACGTTCTCGGTGTTCTTCGCCAATACAGGCACAACCGCATGGGTGACGGGGACGGCTTCCCAGGTGAACCTCGCCGTTTGCGGGGCGGACAAGCTGACCTGCAACATCGCATCGCCGCAGGCCACGTGGGCGAGCGGCTGGATCTCTGCCTCCGCGTACGCAACGGCCGCCAAGGCCGCTGTGCCACCCGGAGACTTCTCGGCTTTCACGTTCGCGGTCAAGGTCCCAGCCGGGACGGCACTCGGGACCTATCGGTTCAACGGTGATCTCGTGGTCGCCGCGCAGGCGACGGCAGGCGAAGTCTGCACGGGCGGTCCAGGGTGCTCGAAGCTCCACGCGGAGGGGTACTACCAGGACCTCAGCATTCAAACGTCGACGCCTTCGAGCGTCCTGAGCGTCACTCCCGCCTACAGCGCGAACGAGGACAACCAGATGTCGAGCACCGTCCCCGGGAACGGTCAGCACACCTACACCTTCACCACGACGCTGACCGGGACGCTCACGTTGGCGGTCCTCGACTCGGGCAAGGTCGTTCAAAACGGTGACGGCACCTACAGCTTCTGCGACACGAACCAGGACAAGAAGGCTGACGGTGTTGGTTCCGGCTCGACCTTCATCACCGCGGTGAACTCCCTCTCCGTGCCGAATAGCAGCGTCATCATCAATCAGGCGATTCCCTCGAACGGTCAGATGACCGTCACGATCGACTCGGCCACCCCGAATGAGCGCGTGCGGCTCGTGGCGTGGCAGGACAAGAATCAGAATGGACAGATCGACCTAACGAACAATCAGGACAACACGAACTGCGACACACCGCAGCCATACGACCTCACAAATGACGGCGCCATCGCCGTGGCCGGCCGGAAGTACTACTTCCCCCAGCAGGGACAGTTCGGCGCGCAGTTCGCGAGCGGCGGCAGTCCCACGTGTGTGAACGTCTGGCGGCACGACACCGTGAACCAGGCGTTCTCCGCGGGCCCGACTAGCCAGACCAGCTTGCGTTACAACTACGACTCGAACGACATCTTCCAGGTCACGGGAACGCAGGTCTCAGCGGCCATCTTCAAGTCGGAGCTCGCGGCCTCGATGACCGGGAACGGCTCGACCGTGAAGATCAACTACGATCCGAATCCCTCCGGCTTCTCGACGTTCAACATCTGCACGCAGGCGGGCGCCCAGGCGCCGAGCGGCGCGAGCGCCGCGACCGGTAACTTCGACAACGGCTCCGCAGCCGAGGACGTGCGCATTTCATTCACCGCGCCTAGCGCGAACACAGTGAGCGGGTACAACATCCAGCGGGCCTCGCTCGGTGCAAGCGTCACGGCCAACCTTTCGAACTGCAACCTCAACGCGACGGCCCCCGCGACCGACTCGTCTGGCAACCCGGCCGGGACATCCTTCACGAGCGTCGGCGCGCTCACCGTGACCGCGGGAGCCACCGGATCCTTCACTAACTACGACCTCGCGAATGGCGGCTACTGCTACCGGGTGATGGTCCAGGATCCGAACACCGGACAGCAGTCGGTCTCGAACTACATTCGACCAGGGAGACAAGATCGCGATCGACTTCAACAAGCAGATGTCGGTGAGCGCAAGCTCGATCATCCGGGTGACCGACAGCGACTGTGGCCCGTGGTCGAGCACAGATGCGAACAGCTCGAACTCGACCCAGCCAGCCTGCAGCGGAGGAAACAGCGACACCGTCGCTGACATCATTTGCGGACAGAACGCCACGTGCACACTGCAGACTCCGCCGAATGGCGTGACCAACACCGAGCTCGTCGTGACCATGACCCTCAATCCGACGGTCCAGTCCACCGGCTCGGTCGCCGGTACGCAGTACCCCGTGAAGGTGACGGATACCACGGGCATCACGGACCAATCCGGGAATGCCTGGAACGTGACCCCCGGATCCAACAGCGACACGGTGTTCGGCCCAACGATCGGCCACTAGCAGAGCCCTTCGAGCAACACGACGAGGACCGGGGCACGCGCCCCGGTCCTC
>VBEY01000276.1 GCA_005889295.1 Chloroflexota bacterium
AGGAGTCGGAGACGTTCGCATACTGCTCGGGGCTCGGCATCGGATCGCCGACGAGCCTGTTGAGCGATTTCCCGGGCGAGGGGCCCGAGTTCGTGACGCTTCGAGAGTGGGCACCCGGCTATCGCGAGCGTTGCTGGACAGACGCCTTGCGGCCACTCGTAAAGGACGGCCTCGTCGGAGAGCTCGCGACGGAGTTGGACACGGCGTTCCGCGCCGCACTCCGATCGCACGGTCGGCCATATGACGACGCCCTCCCGATGCTGCAGCAGGTCTCCCGCTCGTATGCCCTCGCCGTGCTCACAAACGGTCCGCACGACGTGCAGCGCGCGAAACTACGGGCGTCGGGTCTCGGGCGATTCTTTCCCACGACGATCGCGTCGGGAGAGATCGGCTTTGGAAAGCCGGATCCAAGGTTCTTCCTAACTGCGCTCGAACGACTCGACATCCGCGTCGACGAGGCGATCGCGATCGGCGACAGCCTCGAGCGAGACGTCGTGGGCGCCCGCAATGCCGGCCTCCGTTGTATCTGGCTCAATCGCGAGCAGCGCACGCTGCCCAGCGCTGTGGTCCCCGACCACGAGATCGTTTCGCTGAGCGAGATTCCGGCGCTGATCGCGGTTATTGCGCCCGACATGTCGTAAGGGTCGGGCTGTTTTGCGCGCGCCTGCCGAGGTGAAAAGCGTCAGTCTGCGTGGAGCAGCCAAAACGTCGCGTTCGCGACGAGATACAGGCGGTCAGCGCGTCCGATCGCACGCGTGAACTCAAGTTGCTGGCCGTCGCCGATCGCGTGGCCCATTTCGATCCGCCCCGACTCAGGAAAGTAGCGGGTTATCAAGCTCCGATCGCCGTAGTCACCAGCGAAGAAGACACTCTTTTCGCCTACTGCGAAAGCATGCGCGCCCAAACCCGGTACGCGAGGCCATATCCCATCCAGCTGCTTATCGACGAGTCTCACCAAAGGAAACGCGCTGTAGTAGTAGATCCAGACCTCATTCTCGGAAAGAACATTCAGGGCATAACAGTCATCAATCGGTGGGACGTCAGGGTTGTCGTCGTTGGCAACCGAGTCGGCGAAGGAGAAGACTCGTTTGCCCGTTCGATCGAAGCATGCCAGGCCGGGCTCAATGGCGGAGAAGATGCCCTCATCGTTGTAAGCGACCCAAACCTCTGAGCGCGCAGACGTTTGAACGTGCTCGATGCCCTGGCCAAGGGCAAGCTGGCCGACCAGTGTTCCATCGAAACTCCAAATGTGCCCGGTATTTTCGACTCCCTCGTATAGCCATGGGGTTACCAGAAGAAAGTCTTTGTCGCCGATGGGTTGTACATACCTGTAAGCAGCGCGGCCTGCAGCGACGAACTCAAAACTTTCGAAGGATCCGCCCGCCCGCTTGTAAACGCGATAGCGCGACGACTCGCCCGCCCTTCGTGCGTCGAAGGGGGTATCCGCAGCAACAACGAGAACATCGAAGTTGGAGCCAACCCCGGTCGCGGCGAGCTCCCAGCCGGCGGGAAGAGTCGGCAGGTCCAAGAGAGGTTCCGCCTGAAGTTGGATTGGCATCGGTGGTGATGATGACGGTCATTTCCGTCCGTAGACTCTGTTCGTGGCTCTCGGGGGAACGATCCGCGGCAAGACGACGACATTGCGTCTTCCGACCGATGCGGATCTCGAGACGTACAACGACTGGATGGCCGACATGCGGGTCCGGCGCGCGCATCGCGTGTGGAACGAGCCGGCCATGCCCGCAACATGGAAAGAGCGCCTCAAGGCGACGGCGAAGGAGAAGATGGACGTGCTCTGGTCGATCGATGTTGGCGGCCGTCTTGTTGGATTCGCGACGGGGAGCTTCTGGTCGCCGACCGAGCCCGGATTCACCGTGCGCCAATTCGTGATCGCGCCTGATGACTGGCGGAAGGGCTTCGGGTTCGACGCCGCGCTCGCGCTGCATCGTTATCTCTTCGACTACCTCGACCTTCGCCGAGCCGGCGTCGAGATACGCGCGGACAACGTAGCCGGCCTGCGGATCGCCGATCGGCTCGGTTACGTCGAATACGCGAGAGGTCACGAGGTGTATTACCGCGACGGAGCGTATGTGGACGACGTACAGCTCTTCATGGGGATCGATGCGTGGCGCGAGCGTTGGGGCGCGACCGAACGGGAGTACGCCCCCCTCCCGGCGGACGCGACGCGCTGATGCACGGCCCACGGCTCGACGGCCGGAACAGCGTGTCCCTCGTCCCCGCGACACTCGAGCACTTCAAGCAGTACGTGCCGTGGATGCTTCAGCCTGAGGTCGGTCGCTTTTGGGGACCGCGATTCGGCGAGATGACCGACGAGAGGCAGGAGGAGCGCTTCAAGAAAACAGCCGAGGACCCAACCCAGATCTCGTGGACGATCGCCTACAAGGAAGAGCCGGTCGGGTTCACCGGCATCTTCGACATCGATTGGGTGCGCCGTGACGGCGAGAGCGGGATCTTCATCGGTCGCCACGATCTCTTCGGTAGGGGCATCGCGAGCGAGGCGGTGCGGCTTCGTACTGATTTCGCCTGGAGAGAACTGCGACTGCACCGAGTTCACAACTGGATCGCTCTCGCCAATCGCGGGTCGCGGCGCGCGAACGAGAAGTCCGGCTATCAACAAATGGGCCTTTACCGCAAATCCTTCTTCCGTTCTGGCGAGTGGTACGACGAATGGCTCGGAGAAGCCTTCCCCCACACCTTCCCCGACCAGGGTTGAACTGTTAGGCTTGATATGCCCCAAAGGGGCAGCGGCGACGAGAGTCACCACGCGGGTCAAGTGAGGCACTTCCTCCCAAGTCCTGGCGAGGCTCAAGGCGGCGCGAACAACAAAGGGAGGAAGCTTCAAATTGAGCTTCTCTGACAAGACTCTGACCTGCAAAGACTGCGGTCAGGAATTCACATGGACGGCCGGCGAGCAAGAGTTCTACTCCTCGCGCGGTCTCATGAA
>VBEY01000285.1 GCA_005889295.1 Chloroflexota bacterium
GACGACCTCGGCGTGCGCGTTGGTCAGGACGGCGAGCTCGGGCTCGGGCACGTCCCATGTCGAATCCTCGCGGACGCCGACCTCTCCGCCGCCGGGTACGACGCGCCAGCCGGCGGCCTTGAAGAAGAGCTCCGGCCGGTCGCTCTCGTATACGTGCTCGTAGATCGTCTTCTGGCTGGTTTCCTCAACGCGCGCCTCACGGCTCCGGAGATAGGTGACCCCTGCGGCCCACACCTCCTGCGATTCGGCCGGCGCGGCGAGCTCCACCTGCGCGAGATCGAGCTCGGGGCCGATGATCGCACCGAGACCTTTGCGTATCCCCTCGAGCGGTAGCGCAAGCAGTGCATCAAGGGTGAGCGGATTCAGATCCCAGAGTCGTTTGTCGCGCCAGAGCGCCAGAAAATTCCGGCCCTCGCCCCGCACGCGCGCGAGCGCCGGGGTCGCGATGTCGAGCGGTCTCACTTCCCCCCGCGCACGCCGCCGTCGACGAAGAGGCCGGTTCCCATCACGAAGCTCGACTCGTCCGACGCGAGGAACAGCGCCGCGGATGCGACGTCCTCGGGCTTGCCAAGCTCGGAAGTGAGCTGGCGTTTGCGGATCGCCTTGAGGCCTTCCTCGCGGTTCGGGTACGACTCGCGGAGGTACTTCTCGACGAACGGCGTGGCGATCGTTCCGGGAAGCAGGGCGTTCACGCGGATGCCGAACGGCGCGTAGTCCACCTGCATCGCGCGCGTGAGCGCCAGGATCGCGCCCTTCGAAGCGGCGTAGCTCGCGCGCTGCGCCAGGCCGATCTCCGCGATGGTCGACGACATGTTGATGATCGACCCGCGTTTCTTCTCGATCATGTGCGGCACCACGAACTTGCTCACCAGGAACACGCCGCGGACGTTCACCGCCATGACCTTGTCCCAGAGTTCCGTTGAGGTCTCGTGGACGGTGCCAACACCGGCGATGCCGGCGTTGTTGAACAGCACGTCGATGCGGCCCTCGGCCTTCGCGGTGTCGTCGGCGAGGCGCTGCGCGGCCGCGGGATCGGCGACGTCCGCAATGACCGTGTTGGCCTCGCCGCCGTCAGCGCGGATCTGCTTCACCGTCTCGTCCGCGCCCGCCCGATCGACGTCGGCCACCACGATGCATCCACCCTCGCGAGCGAACAGGAGCGCGCTCGCGCGGCCGATGCCGGAACCGCCCCCGGTGATCACGCAGACCTTTCCCTCGAGACGTCCTGCGCTCATTCCGCGGTGAACCCCCCGTCGACCGGAAGCGCCACACCGGTGATGAAGCCGGCGGCGGGCGTCGCGAGGAAGAGCACCGCCGATGCGACCTCGGCGGGCGTCGCGAGCCGCCCGAGGGGCTGTGCC
Organism: Chloroflexota bacterium; assembly: GCA_005889295.1. Classification (GTDB taxonomy): domain Bacteria; phylum Chloroflexota; class Limnocylindria; order P2-11E; family P2-11E; genus 3-1-20CM-2-70-9. The sequence goes on from VBEY01000285.1 coordinate 1,362, forward strand.
CGCTCGTGCTCGCGCCGCGACGCGGCGGGGTCGGGCATCGCATCGATGAACTGCTTCAACATCGGCGTGTCGACGATGCCGGGGCAGACGGCATTCACGCGAATCCCCTCGGGCGCCCAGTCCAGCGCGAGCGCCCGCGCGAGCTGCACCGCCGCGCCCTTCGTCGCGACGTAGATCGGCGAATTGCGCTGCGCGACGAGCCCGGTCTTCGACGCGATCACGGTGAGGCTGCCCTTGCTCTTCGCGAGCGCTTTGTGCGCCGCCTGCGCGAGATACATCAAGGCCTTCACGTTGATCGAGAAGAGCCGGTCGAACTCCTCCGGTGTCGTCTCGTCGATCAGCTTCGGCAGCGTCACCCCGGCGTTGCCTACGGCCGCGTCGAGCCCGCCGAAGCGGTCCACGGCGAGCTTCACTGCCGCATCGTTCGTGGCACGATCCGCAACGTCGCCGGCGAGCGTGACGACCGTGCCACCGATGCGCGACGCGGTCTGCTCGAGCGGCGCCTTATCGCGGTCGACCGCGACGACCGACCAGCCCGCGCGCGCGAAGGCCTCCGCGATCCCGGCGCCGATGCCCTTCGCTGCACCGGTGACGACGACGCTGCTCACAGGACAACCGCGTGCGGGCGATGTTGCGGCCAGTTCAGGTCGAAGACCAGCTGCATCATCGCCCACCACTCGCTGGGCTTCGCCCCGAGGACGCGCTCCTGCATCGAGCGCATGAGCTCGTCCCACTTCCGGTAGGTCGGATCGTCGTTCGCCCGCGCGAAATCCTTCGTCGGATCGAAACCGTCGCGCGTCTCGCAATACATGAACATGCGCCGGCCGAGGAGGAAGATCTTCATCTCGGTCACGCCGACCTCGCGCAGGCGCGCGAGGACCTCCGGCCAAACGTTCTGGTGCTCCTTCTTGTAGCGCGCGATGAGCCTCGGATCGTCGCGCAGATCGAGCGCCATTCCGTACGCCTGCACGTCATGACCTCCGTTCCGCCGCGGCCGGCACCGGCAGCCGATAGAGCTCCATGGCGTTGCCGCCGAAGATCCGCTCCCGCTCGTCGATGGGAAGATCGCCGATGGCCTGGCCGCAGGCGTCGATGACATGCGCGTACGACGCGGCGACGAGGCACACCGGCCAGTCCGACCCGAACACGCAGCGCTCGGGACCGAACCACTCGAGCACCCGGGTCACATATGGCGTGATGTCGCGCACGGTCCAGCGCTTCCAGTCGGCCTCGGTGACCATCCCCGAGAGCTTGACGAACACGTTCGGATATTCGGCGAGCGGCTTGAGGCGCGCGGCCCACTCACTCGTCGCGCCAGAGG
>VBEY01000010.1 GCA_005889295.1 Chloroflexota bacterium
GTTGTCGATGTCGAGGTCATGCAGCCACGCGCGTTTCGCGTCGTGAGCTGATCGCCCGCGCGGGCCCGCGGGCCGGTAGAATTGGATGTAGCGCACCCATCGCGGGCAGATTGAGCAGTGTGGTGAGCTCCGCTGACTGTAGATCAGCCGCCTTTGGCTGTGGGGGTTCGATTCCCTCTCTGCCCACCGATTTTTTTGAATGACGACGGGCCGATCGGGCCCGTCGTTTGTTTTTCTACGCGGAAACAGAAAGGCGGCTGACTGAAAGGCAATCGACCATCAGTCAGTCGCCTTTTGGTGCGGCATTGATCCAAGCGCCGGCTACGGCGCTGGGAGCCAATAGCGACCCGGGTCTTGCCACCAGCGGATGTCGTGGCCGGAGACCGCGAAGGCAACTGATGCGGGGAGGCAACTGATCGGTGGGGTCTCGGACGGCCAACTCCCGCTCAGCCCTCCAATCCGATTCGCAAATGCTCGCACGGCAGAGGTCGACAACAATCTCGTCGAGGCTCTGTGCGAGTCGGCAAACCTGAGGATCAAAGAATCGATCACGGGACTCTCACGTGCCGGTGCACCAGTGTGGACGAGACGCAAAGCCCGCCGGGGGGTTGCCCGGCGGGCTCTTGCCTTGAAGGTCCGGCTACTTGACGACGAAGGCGGTGTGCATCCCGAGCAGGTAGTGCGCGGGCTGGTTGCAGATGAGGACGTAGTTACCAGGCACGAGATCGAGCGTGAACGTCTTGGCCTGGGTCGGGTCGAGGTCGCCGCTCTCGCCCTGGCTCCCATCCTCGGACATCTTTCCGGGCTCGTCCGGGTTCGGCGCGATCTTGTCCGCTGCCACATCTGTCTTGAGCACCACCACCTCGTGGACCATGGTGCCGCCGTTCTTCACGTTGAAGGTGATCTTGCCGCTCGGCACCGTTGATTGGTCGAGGAGGATCTTGCTATCGGTGAGCGTAGCGTTGACCGTTCTCGCGTTCGGGTTGACCGCCGGAGCGCTGGTCGCGTTGACCGTCGTCGCGCCTGTTCCCCCCGCGGTACCGCACGCGGCGAGGAGCAGGACCGAGACCGCTGCTGTTGCCAGAAGAGCCTTCATGTGTCCTACCTCTTGCCGGAGCACCCGTTCGAGCGGATGGCGGCGTTCGTCGAACCGTAGGGTGCGCAGGCGACTGCAGCGGGTGCCGTTCGGACCAACCTGCCGCGCCGTTCGACCCGTTTTCATCAGGACCTCACGGGGAGACGTCCTGGCGAGCAGTCGCGGGCGGATGGAGGTCGTTCAGACGTTGGCTCACGTGCGAGGAGGGTGACCAGTCTCTGCCGCCGCACGCCCCGTAAGGGCTGGACGTTTTGGTCATTGTCGCTGCAGCAACCGAGGGTTCGGGCCTCAAGGCTGCCGCGGGAATCCGAGAACTCAGGACGGGGCTATGCGACAGCCTGACGGAAGAGCGGGTACAGCGACATGTAGAAGGTTCGTAGCTCGCGGGCGAGACGCAGGGGTGAGAGCTTGCGTTTCGTCGGATCGGCGTGCTGGAACATCGCGTACTCCGTGTAGGTCGCGCCGGCTCGTGCCGAGAGCGCCAGGGCGAGGCGGCGCGACTCGCCCACGGGGATCACGAGATCGTCGCGGTCGTGACCGATCATGATCAACGGCGCCCTGATCTCGTCAATGTGTTGCAGCGGTGACATCGCGTCGAGACGCTCACGCAAGACTTGTGGAACCTGTCGCAAGGCCAGTTCCGCTGCGTCCCGATCTGGAGCTGCGAGAAGGCGCTGCACTGCTTGGCCCTCGACGCTCAGTCCCGAGAGGTCGGTCGTGACGCCGCCGGAGTACGCGTCTCGCAGTGCGTCGCCCTCGCGAGGCGGAAGCGTTTCTGTGACGGAGCGAACGAACACCTCGTACGTGAGCGGATCGACCGGCCATGGCGCGGCAGCGCCGCTATTTGCACGGGTGCGACAGGCGATGTCACGGACGAAGGTCCAGAGCGAGGAGTAGGGCGCGAACGCCCCGACGAACGCGACGTGATCGCGGATGACGGGCTCCGCCGCGGCGAGCAACGCGAAGGATCCGCCGACGCAGGTCCCGAAAAGGCCGCTCCTCGTTGGGTCTACATCGGGTCGGCGCAGCAGGTAGTCGTAGGCGGCGGCGACGTGGGCCGTGTCCTCCGGCACCAACCGGCGATCGCGCATGGCAGGCGACCAGTGGATCAGCGCAACGAATCCAAAGCGCGCAAGTGCTTCCTTGAGGCGGGGGATCTGCGGATGGTCGACGCCGAACGGAACCACTCCAAGGCACAAGACGACAGCGGGGTGCGGTCCACGTCCTGGCGGTCGGTACAACTCCGTCGTTACCGGGCCTTCACTCGTTTCGTATCGCACGGTCTCGACAACGGGCGCTCGTGTAAGCCAGTCGATCGGCCTCGACGGAAACATTGGCATGAGCCTCATAGCAAATCCGATCGTTCGAAGGTGCGCGCGCGCAGCTGCCGCGGCGAGACCAAGGCTCCTGCGGTGGTGCGTGCCATTGCGAAGGACCTCCGGCGTCGCCGCGGAGGCCGCGCTCGTCGAGTCCATCAGGGACCTTTCGTTCCGTCGTGGGCGCCGTGGGTAGCCGCCATGAAGAGGCGCGCACTGAGCGTTCCCAGGCCGACCGCGAGGAGGATCAGTAGGGCGAGACCGATGAGGAGCTGGGCGGCATCGTTGGGCATGGGACGAGCCTGCGCCCTGCGGTTTGACGGAGACAGTGCCGAACGGCCCTATCCAGCGGGGACTACCCGGGTCCCAGGACGGGCCGCGCGGCCCTGTCGGCGGCCTTGCCGCTGATGGAAAGTGACACCGAAGAAGGAGGTGCATCGTGAAAGCGCCATCGATCGTCAGCCGTCACACCGTCATCGCGGACCCGCCCCTCGCACGGTTCCTCTTCTCTGACACTCGCATGGCCATCGTCTGGCTCGTAGTCCGCGTGTACGTCGGATACAGCTGGCTCGATGCCGGCTGGCACAAGATCCTCGACACCGGTGCGAAGAGCAACTACATCATCGACGGCTCAGGACTCCTCGCCTTCTGGCAGCGCATCGCAGCCGTGCCGGCGGCGCCGGCGAAGCCGGTGATCATCTACGACTGGTACAGGGGCTTCATCCAGTTCCTGATCGACACCCACGCTGAAGCCTTCATGGGCAAGGTCGTCGCCTTCGGCGAGACCGCCGTCGGGATTGGCCTCATTCTCGGAGCGTTCGTCGGCGTTGCGGCAGTCGCGGGCGGGTTCATGAACATGAACTTCATGCTCGCCGGTAGCGCCAGCAGCAACCCGGTTCTGCTCATCCTCGCCATCGTCCTCATCCTCGCCTGGAAGACCGCCGGGTATATCGGACTCGACCGCCTTCTCCTCCCACTTCTCGGCACGCCTTGGAAGGCACCGAAGATCGAGAAGGCCCCCGCCGAGCGCGCGCGGGTTCCACAGCTCGCATGACGGTTCCTTCTTCATCGCGCGGCAAGAGGAGCGGAGCGATCCGGTCCTCGACCGCGTCCAGCTCACTGACCGTCCTGGTGATGAGCAGAGACGGCGAGCGGAGGAGCGACTGGGCGGAGTATTTCGAAGGTTTCGGCCTACGGACGATGCGCTGCGCCGGCCCCCAAGCAACGACCTGTGCGCTCAGCCTTGACAGGCGCTGCCCTCTGCACGAAGAGGCCGACTTCATTTTCTACGACCAAGAGAGCCTCACGCCCGAGCTCGAGTCGCAGTTGCGGCAACTGCCGCCCCTGGCGCCGATCGCCTACGCGCGCAGCGAGCGTGACGCTCGGGGTCGTCAGTTCCCCGTCGCGACCGATATCTTTTCGGGACGGCGCCCGGAGCGCTGAGCCCTTGCGGATAATCAGACGCCTGAGTAACCGTGGTGAGTCATTTGCCTCGTTGCCCGCGCGCCTGCGCCTCGCCGGCTTCGTGCTTCCGTCTTTGCTGATCGCGAGTTTGGTCGGCCTCGACTACTTCGTCCTCGCGCCGCTATTGCCATCGGGCCTTTCGCATCTAGTGATGCTCGTCGTGGGCATCGCCGGTGTGCTTGCCTTCTCAACCGTTCTGTTCGGACGCTTGAACGCTCTGCAGCAGCGCGATCGTGAGCAGACTGCCCGGCTAGCAGCGCTCAACGCCGCGGGGATGTGGATGACCTCCGAGCTCGACAGCGCTGCCGTGTTGCAGCGCGTGGTCGACCAGGCCCGCGACATCGCGAGCGCCAAGTACGCCGCGCTCGGCGTGTTCGACCCGACCGGCACCGTGGAGCAGTTCATCACCTCGGGCATCACGCCTCAGGAACGCGCGCTGGTCGGACCGTTGCCGCACGGGCTTGGACTCCTCGGACTCCTCCAGCGCGAGCCACACGCTCTGCGTCTGCGCGACATCAAGGAGCACCCGGCCTCGGTCGGCTTTCCGCCCAACCACCCGCCGATGCGGAGCTTTCTCGGTACGCCCATCCTCTGGCGTGGCAAGGCCCTCGGCAACCTCTACCTCACCGAGAAGCAGGGCCTCGCCGAGTTCACGAGCGAGGACGAGCAGGCCGTGGCGACACTCGCAGCCCAGGCCGCGATCGCGATCGAGAACGCGCGGCTGTACGGGCAGGCGGAGCGGGTTTCCATCTTGGAGGAGCGCCATCGCATCGGTATGGACCTCCACGACGGCGCGATCCAGTCGCTGTACGGCCTTGGCTTGCTGCTGGAGGACGCCGCCGCGCGAATCGATCGCGAGCCGGCTCCCGCGCGCGAGGTAGTCCTGCGCGCGGTCGACCGCCTGAACGTCGCCATCGCCGATCTCCGCAGCTACGTCCTGGGCTTGCGGCCGGTCCGCGGGAGCGATCGCCCGCTGACCGAGTCGCTCCCGACACTCGCAGAGCAGACCCGAAGCAACGCCCTCCTCGATGTCGACGTGGCGGTCTCGGAGCTTGCCTCGGCGGCCCTCGACGGCGTGGGTCGCGAGGCCGCCTTCTACATCGCTGCAGACGCCCTCGCCAACATTGCACGTCATGCGCGCGCGCAGCGCGCGTCAGTTCGGCTTTCGCTCGATGACTCCAAGGTGATCCTGGAGATCGTGGACAACGGCGTTGGCTTCGACTATGTCCGCGCGACCGAGGGCCACGGCCTGCGGAACATGCGCGAGCGGGCCTTTGCGGTGGGAGGCCAACTACACGTTGACAGCGCCCCTGGCGAGGGCTCGCGGCTACGCTTTGAAGTCCCAGTCCGTTCGGAGGTGCGATGACGACGGAAAAGACACGCATCCTGCTCTGCGACGACCACGAGGTCGTGCGCGAGGGCCTGCGCGGACTGATCAGTCGTCAGGAGGGCATGATCGTGGTCGGCGAGGCCGGGACCGTGGCTGAAGCGATCGACGCGGCGGCCCGCTCGAAGCCCGACGTGGTCATCATGGATGTCCGTCTTCCAGACGGTTCCGGTGTGGAAGCCTGTCGGGCGATACGCGAGGCGCGCTCGGAGAGCAAGGTGATCATGCTCACGTCGTACGCTGACGACGAGGCGCTCTTCGCCTCCATCATCGCCGGTGCCTCGGGCTACCTCCTCAAGCAGACCCGGGGGCAGGCGGTGGTCGACGCCATCACGACCGTCGCCTCGGGCCGATCATTGCTCGATCCGGATGTCACCGGCAAGGTGCTCGAGCGGATCCGCGAGAGCCGCGCAGAAGATCCCGCGATCGCGTCGCTCACCGATCAAGAACGCAAGGTGCTTGAAGGCCTCGCCGAGGGCCACACCAACCGCGAGATCGGGGAGAAGCTGTTCCTCTCCGAGAAGACGGTCAAAAACTACGTGAGCCGGATCCTTGACAAGCTGGGTCTCTCCCGGCGAGCGGAGGCTGCGGCATACATGGCAAAGCACCCGCCCCGGCTCTGAGGCGTTCAGACGACCAAACTGCTGTGCTCGTCTAGGTTTCCTTTCGACCAGCACGGATCTCAAAGACTCGGTCGTCGGCGCGGAGGGGGACGATGAAGTCCATTGGATGAGCGAGGAGGGCTTCCAACGCGACGTTGCGAACCGCCGAGCGGCGCATCTGCCTGACGACCTGGCCTTAGAGCAGGGCGCGTTAGTCCGTGGTCGCGCGTCGGTTTCGAGCGATGAGTAAGGCGACGACGGAAAGGATGCCGAGAGCCAGCAACAGCCAAACGAACGTGAGATCACCCACTCTTGCCGACGTCTGAGAGTTCGTCGACGGGAGAGCACTCGGTGCCGCAGCCGCCGGCGTGGTTGCGGCCGCCGGGGCTGTCGTTGCGACCGGCGCGGGAGTTAAGGTGAAGTCGGTGAGGAGGTTCGCCGTCGTTTGCGAGTTCGCGATCGTTCCGTCGAGGCAAACCTGCGAGCCGATCGTTGCGCCAGGAGCGATGACTTGGTTGAAGGGACCGGGACTGCTTGTGTTGGACCCAGGCCTTATTCCCCCGGACGAGGTCGCGTAGGTCGTCGAACCGATAACGAGCTCACCGGACCCCGTCGCCGTCGCGGGCTTGTACGACACAAAGGTGCCGCACTGGTGCACCGGACCTGAATCGACCGCTGCGGCGGGCTGAGCGACGGCCAAGACCGCAAGCAGCGCAATAGCGGACGTGAAGCGTTTTATTCGGTCTCCTTCAGGCCGTACGGAAAACGGAGCGTGCGTGAGTCGCAGATCGCGTGCCAAGCGCTCGCGCAGGGACAACTGAAGAGGGTCAAGGGCGGCCGAGCCGTGCGCGGCTTGACGCGCGGGATACGCGCACATCCTCGCATCGGCAGACGCGGCGAACGCCGGCAGGGAACAGGCAGCGGTACCAGAGGGATGAGCTCGTGTCGCGCCTACCGAGGTAATCGGAGTCACCTTTCGATGCACGTCCGGCTCGGGCGAGGGGAGCTTCGACGCCCCGCTCTGTGGGTCCACGCCGCGCGTCGCCCTAGTCTCGTCGGACGCCGCCGACGAATTAATCTCTGGCGACAGCCCCCTTTTCGGTCGCCCACGCGTTGTATGTAATGACGAACTGGTGGAAGCCGCCGAGGTGAACGAGCGTGCCGCCGCCGTGAGCAGCTATTGGGCCGCGCTCTACGCCGAGTACGCGGCTGGCCTTGCAGGCTTCCTCACGAAGGTCGTCGGTGACAGAGAGGTGGCAGCGGAACTCGTGCAAGAGACATTCGTGCGTGCGATCCGCGCGGAGCCCGTGGATCAGCGCTTCGTCCGCCGATGGCTCTACCGCATCGCGTCGAACCTCGCGCGCGACCATCATCGCCATCGGCGACTCCTGCGGTTCGTGCCGTTCTCGGGAATCGAGCGAGGCCCATCCGGCATCCCCGACCCCGAGATAGACCTCATCCACCGCGCGCTCCAAGCACTTCCCGCCGCGCAGGCGACGACCCTCCTTCTCCATTACGACGCCGGCTTCTCGCGGTCCGAGATCGCAGCCATGGAGGGCATCACCGAGGAAGCGGTGAAGTCACGCCTCGCGCGAGGCCGCGAACGATTCATCCGCGAATTCGAGCGACTGGGCGGGGTCGATGGGCGCTGATCTGCACGACGACGTCGAGCGCGAGGAGCGCGTCGCGCGCGTGCTTCGCCGGCCCGTGCGCGATCCACTCGTCTTGCCCTTCTCGGGGGTCGAAGCCCGCCTTGAGCCCCGCGCGTCGGGTCCGTTCGTCGCGTTCGCGATGATCGGCCTGCTCGTGGTGGCACTCGCCGTCGGGAGCGCGCTGGCGCGGCAGCGTGCCGACGTCCTCGCGCCGAGCGCGATGCCTACGGCGACCCCCTCCTCATCGCCCGCCGGATGGCAGGCCCAGCTCATGGCCGACGCGCGCGCGGCTGCGCCCTCCACCTTCTGGCCGCTCATGCCGACGTATGTCGCCGACGCAGTCGACGCGCAGGTGACGACGAGCGCGTCTTGCGGCACGAGCAGCTCGCCGTGCCTCGAGTACGGGTTCTTCCGCGGCGCGAGCAGCGATGCTGAGTTTCGTGTCCTCCAGGGTCCCGCTGGCTGCTGTCTTGACGCCGCGCGTCCAAATGCCACTCGCGATGTCGAGATCCGCTCCGGCGTCAGCGCGCAATATGACCGCGTCGCGGCACAGTTCGGCGGAGCGTTCCTGTGGTGGGTGGAGAACACTGCGCGCGGTCCTGTCTATGTCGCGATCAGCAGTCCCGTGCTGAGCGAGGACGAGCTGGTCCGTATCGCGAATTCCACGCGACCGGTGCCATCCGATGCGACCTCCGCCGCGCCGACGGCGCCACCCTCGCCTGACGTCGTCGCGACACGTCCGTTCATGCAGGTGACTCCAGCCATCGCTCCGGTAGTCGTGAATGCCGTGCGCGCCGCAGGTGCGATTGGCATCGTTCTCGGCGGGAACTGGACGTACGACGGGCAGACGGGCGTCCTCTGGTACCTTCCGCCGGCGCGACCGCCCGTGGCGCACCCTGCTCCGAAGGGCTCGGTTGTCGCTGTTGAGCGTCTCGCGCCGGCCGCCTCGGGAAGCCATGTGCTCATCGCGAAGGAGCTCGCGATACGCGACGGCAGCGCAGAGCGCGTCATCTACCGAACGCGCGGCGATGGCTTCTATTGGTCTGGCTGGTCACCCGACGGGAAGTACGTTGCGCTGTGGGAGATCGATCAGTTCAGCGGCTCGAGCGACATGGACGGCCGTCCACTCGTGATCATCGACGTGCAGACCGGCGGGCGCACGGACCTTGCGACGACGCTCCTCTGGGGGACGACCGCGTGGACCGCTCCCCACACGCTTGCTTACATTGCGGGTACGGGCCGTGAACCGTGGGACAACAAGACGCTCCGGCTCTGGTCAGCCGAGCGTGGGAGCCGGGATGTGACGCCTTCGAGTGTTGCCGCCTTCGGTCCCGCATGGTCCTCCGACGGGCGCCTGCTGTACTTCATCAGCGGCCCGTCTGGACAATGGGATCCGCTTGCGGCTGCCGCGGGAAAGAGCGTTGGCGACCGCCGGATCAGCGTATACGACGCATCGGTTGCCGCGATCCGTTCCGTCCCGAACGTCCCCGGCTATGTGGCTGAGGGCGTGCGCCCGTCGCGCGACGGCGCCCACCTCCTGGTGCTGGGACGTCAGACGGCCAATGCGACCGACGTGCGGTCGATCCCTCGGGTCGACCTCGAGGTCTGGTTCACCGACGCGAACGGGGCCAATGCCACAGCGCTCGTGAGGTTTCCGGGGTACGGATTGAACGCCTACGGATATCTCACCGGGCCGAGTGAGTGGACGTGGAGCGAGTAGTCCTCCTCCGAGCGCCTCTGCTCGCGCCTGAGGAATCGTCCCGATGGCCGCTTTCCTACCGTGCGTCTCGCGTTAACACCGTGTTGCCGGTTGGATTTCGGCCGGCAGGAACCACGCGCTCGCCCACGCTGTACTTATGACGTATGGGGCTTCGCCTTCTTCTCTGCGCGTCGCTCTTCGTCGTCGCATGCGAGGGCGTGCCTGCCGACACTGGCGCCTCAGCTTCCGCCAAGGGACTCCCATCTGCCCGCGTGGCATCGGCTGATCCAGCGCGCCTCCCGACACCTGATCAAGAGCGGGCGGTGACGGAAGCGCTTGCGAAGGCTCGGGTCCGAGGCAGTTCCGTCATTCCATCCAAGTTCGATTGGCTTTTCGGCACCGCAGCGCCGAGGTCGGGCACTTTCTCAGGGACGCTGGATGGGACGCAGCTCTGGGCGGATGTCCACTTCCTCGAGGCGACGATCGAAGGCATCACTGCCTGCGGAAGTCGGTCGGCCTCGGGAGAGTCGGTCTTCACGGTCAGCGTCAAGGGGCGGCCGCAGGTCCTTGGTGGCGCGGGCGTGACCGGTGCGCTTTCGGGCGCGGGCCCGATGTACTTCGCGAGCAGCGATCGTCTCTTCGTGATGACACCCGACACTCGATTGCGCGACGCGCTCCTGCCCGCCCTCGGGCTGTCCGTGCCAAGCTGCATCTGGCGCGAGCCCGAGACGCTGCGGGTGTTCGCGTGGGAGCGCGAGGTCATGGACGCACTTGCCGGGCAAGGGATCGAGATCCGGGAGATCGGCGGGTCCAAGTTCGAGTCCTTCCTTGGCGATCGCCGCGATGCGCGCGTGTTCATCGGGGCGCCTGGGCAGAATGGCACGGGCGCGGACGTGCTGTGGCTCGCGGTCCCGTTGCAAGACGTCCGGATGTGCTCCTCGCCATCGTCGCCGGGTTTCACCAAGTGGTCTGTCATCGTCGAAGGCAGACAGCTGCCGGGCATGGAAGGCAGCCAGACGGTCTATCCGCTTGTCGGGACGCGCTTCTTCGTCCTTGCCTGGGACCGTGCTAGCGCGGATGCTCTCGCGCACGGTCTCGGTCTCAGCGCGCCGTCCTGCTGACCACACGACGTCAGACCGATCAGCAACTCGACGCCTGCTCGGAGAGTCGAAGTGGTCGTTCCTCCAGCCTGCTCACCTCGGTCACCGGCAGGAGTCTGGAGGCGCGTCCGCTGCGGCGATTCGTTGTGCCCCCCCAGCGACCGCGGAGTTCCGGGACTGTCTCCTCGACGACCAGTTCGAGGCCTCGTTGCCACGTCGAATCTGCACGGCTGCCGGTTCATCGCGCACATTCGGAGGCTACCGCCCGATTAGGCGCCCGAGGTATCGCGACCCGACGACCCTCGCGCAGATGCGCCTCGACCAGATAGCGGCCGACGTCCATTCGGAGACCCCCTCAACGTGTGTCTCCGATGTCTTGACACATCCTTCGTGAGACTGTCGCCGATGTCCTGAACTCCCACACCTCTCTGCCCACCGACGTGATGTCTCAGGACATCGAGGACACCTGTCTCACCACATTGTGGACAGGTGTCGCTGCGCCGAAATAGCGCCGGCCCGGATCGAGCGTGAGCTCGCGCAATAGCTGACCGTCGTCGCGGACGATCCGGACGTTCGGCCAGGCGATGAGCAGCGGATGATCTCGCCCTTGTGCGTGCGGCCGACGGATGGCCTCGATGTAACGTACCGACAGTGGTTGACGCGTGCCCGAAGGACCCGGCCCGCGGTCGACGCTATCGGTCCGCCTCGGCGGAGGCGGAGCGGCGAGGCTCATGACTTTCCCGGGCAAGGACCCAATGCGTCGCGTCCAGATCGTGTCGAACGCGGTGCTGGCCCGCTTGGCAGCGGTTGGCGCGGATCCCCGGGACGACGAGCAAACGCGGGAGGGCAAGGCGTTGCTCGTCCTGACCTCGGTGTTGATCCTACCCATCGCTGTGGTGTGGGGCAGCCTGTACCTCATCTTCGGCTCGCCAGTCGGGTATGTGCCGTTCGCCTATGCCCTCGTCCTGCTCGGCGCGATCATCGTCTTCGCACGCACACGGAATTTCGCGATCCTGCTGCGCGTGAGCTTGGTCGACATTCTGCTCGCGCCGACGCTGTCGATGGTCCCACTGGGTGGCTTTCTCCCGTCAGGTGGTGTGGGGCTGTGGGGCATCCTTGCCCCAGTCGGCGCCCTCGTCTTCAGCGGGCCGCGCTCCGGACTTCGCTGGTACGTCGCCTACCTCGCGGTGTTCATCACTTCGGGCGTCGCCGGCCAGATCGCGGGAGCGGCCTCAACGCTACCGGAGTGGTTCACGAGCACGATGCTCGGCCTCAACGTCGCCGTGGGAGGCTCGATCGTCTTCGTCCTGATCGCGACGTTCCTCGGCCAGCGCGACCGTGCCATGGACGCGCTCGCGCGCGAGCAGGAACGCTCGGAGCGGCTCCTTCTGAACGTGCTGCCCAGGGAAATCGCGCCTCGGCTCAAGGCCGGTGAGAACCCGATCGCCGACGCGTACGAGCACGCGACGGTGCTCTACGCGGATATCGTCGGATCCACGATGCTCGCCGAGCGGCTGGACGCGAAGCAGCTCGTTGCGCTCCTCAACGGGATCTTCTCCCGCTTCGACCTCCTCGCGGAGAGGTACGGCGTGGAGAAGATCCGCACCATCGGCGACAACTACATGTGCGTCGCGGGAGTTCCCCGGCTGCGCGCGGATCACGCCCAGGCGATGGCCCGCATGGCCCTGGGTATTCGCGCCTACCTCGACGAGCTCCGCGCGGCGGGCGAGGACCGCATCGACTTCCGGATCGGCATGAACAGCGGGCCCTGCGTGGGCGGGGTCATCGGCTTGCGAAAATTCGTGTTCGATATCTGGGGCGATTCCGTGAATACGGCGAGCAGAATGGAATCGCACAGCGTGCCGGGGCGAATCCACCTGACCGACGCGACCTACGAGCTCATCCGCGACGAGTTCAACTGCGAGCCGCGCGGAACGATCGAGGTGAAGGGGAAAGGCCCGATGCGCACGTGGTTTCTCGTCGGCGAGCGCGGCCCCCACGCCGAGAGCCCGCGGCCGAGCCGCGACGAGCGCTCCGTGACCCTGCCGCTCGAGACGCTGGGCCGCGCCGAACGTGCCTCATGGCCACCTCGATGACAACCGAGCCCATCAGGCCCGACGCGCAGGGTCTTGGCCGGCCTCGACCTCATC
>VBEY01000011.1 GCA_005889295.1 Chloroflexota bacterium
AGCGAAATCAGACGCGCCGAGTGTGGCACGCTGGATGCGGCCACGCAGGGCCCGCATTCGGCAGCACTGGAGGAGTGTCATGGCGACCAAGTTCGTAACCTCAGCGGACGGCACGCGTATCGCGTACGAGACGATGGGACAAGGAGCGCCCCTCGTGTTCGTGTGGGGCGCGCTCGGCGTGCGCTCGTCCCCGTTCGCGAAGGGGATGCGCGAGGAGCTCGCGAAGGACTTCACCGTGTTTGACTACGACCGGCGCGGTCGCGGCGAGAGCGGCGATACCAAGCCGTATGCCGTCGCCCGCGAGGTCGA
>VBEY01000286.1 GCA_005889295.1 Chloroflexota bacterium
ACGAGAGCCTGAGCCTTGTCGGCGTCGAGCCGCGCGATCACGCGACCGTCCTTGCCCCGCACGCCGGGAACGTCGGTGACGAACACGAGGAGCCGCGCCCCGAGGCTTGCCGCGATCGCGCCGGCCGCCGCATCGCCGTTCACGTTGAGGACCTCGCTGGTGACGCGGTCGAGCGCGGCCGGCGCGACGATCGGCACGCGACCGGCGTCCACGAGCTCTTCGATGAGCGCGCTGTCGACGAGCGTCACACGGCCTACAAAACCGAGCTCGGCATCCTCGCGCTCGGCGCGCAGCATCCCGCCGTCGATCCCGGTCAGACCGACAGCGGGAACGCCGCGTGCGATCAGCGTGGCCACGACGCGTCCGTTCGCGAGCCCTCCGAGCACCGCGAGCGCGACGTCGCGCGTCTCCGCGTCAGTCACGCGCAGGCCACGCACGAACCGCGTCTCCATTCCCAGGCGTTCGGCCCAGTCGCCGACGAGCGGACCTCCCCCGTGCACGACGACGAGGGGGTGTCCGGCATCGTTTAGAGCGACGACAGCGTCGAGAGCGGCATCGGTCTCGACGCCCACCGAGCCGCCGATCTTCAACACGAGCAGGTCCTTACGTGGTGTATTCGGCATTGATCCGGACGTACTCCGCGGACAGATCGGTGCCCCACGCTCGCGCCGCATCGGTGCCCAGACCGAGATCAACCTCGATGGGGACTTCGGCCCGGTCGAAGACCCGTCGGACGGCGTCGCGGTCCAGAGGAAGGGGCGTTCCCGAGGCGAAAACGACCACCTCGCCGATGCGCACGCTTGCGCAACTCTGGTCCACCTTCGCCCCCGACCGGCCGGCGGCCGCGAGGATGCGCCCCCAGTTCGGGTCGGAGCCGTGGATCGCAGTCTTCACCAGGTTCGACGTCGTGATCGTGCGCGCAGCGCGGCGCGCGTCCTCCGCCGAGGCCGCGCCGCGGACTATTACCTCGAAGACCTTCGTCACGCCCTCGCCGTCCGCGACGATCTCCTTGGCGAGCGTCTCGCACACGCCTTCGAGCGCGTTCGCGAACTGGGCGAGGTCGTCGCCCCGCGGCTTCACTCCCGACGCCCCGTTCGCGATCACGAGCAGCGTGTCGTTCGTGCTCGTGTCGCCATCGACGCTGATCGCGTTGAACGTCCGGCCGGCCGCATGCCGGGTGAAACGCTGAAGCGCCTCCACGTCGACGTCGGCGTCGGTCATTACGAACGCGAGCATCGTGGCCATATTCGGATGGATCATCCCCGCACCCTTCGCGACGCCTCGCAGGTGCACGGTGCCCGAGCTGAGGGGAACGTCGACGCCGATCGATTTCGGCTTCGTATCCGTCGTCATGATCGCCTTCGCGACGTCGCCCCACTCGCCGGGGCGCAGCCCGATGCCCTTGACCGCCTTCATGATCCGCTCGACGGGCAGCGGTACCCCGATGACTCCGGTGCTCGCGACTGCGACCTCGTACGGGTCGCAGCCGATTCGTTGCGCCGCGGCGCGGGCCATCATCACCGCGTGCCGTTCGCCCTGCTCGCCGGTGCAGGCGTTCGCATTGCCCGAGTTCACGACGATCGCCCGGAGGCGTCCCTGTTCGAGATGGCGACGCGTGACCACGCAGGGCGCCGCGATGACCTGATTCGTCGTGAAGACCCCGGCAGCCGTACAAGTCCGGTCGGAAGCGATCAGCGCGACGTCCGTCCGCGTCGGCTTCCCGTCCTTGACACCTGCGGCCGCGGTACCAGCGGTAAATCCGAGAACGTCGCCGGTCATGGCCACAGTGGGAGCGCCTCGAGACCCATCGTCTCGGGGTAGCCAAACCGAGCGTTGAAGTTCTGAAGAGCGGATCCGGCCGCGCCCTTCACGAGGTTGTCGAGTGCGGCGAACGCGACAAGACGCGCGTTCTCCTCATCGACGAGGGCGTGTACGAGACACCAGTTGCTGCCGAGCGTGGCTTTCGTCGCGGGATACGTGTCGATGACGCGTACGAACGGCTCCTCGGCATATTCGTGCGCGTACGCGGTCGAAACGTCCTTGGCGGTCTTTCCTGCGCGAAGCGGCGCATAGCAGGACGCGATGAGGCCGCGGTTCATCGGGACCAGGTGCGGTGTGAACGTGAGGCGCGGGGCCTTGCCCAAAAGCGCGGCGGCCTCCTGCGCGATCTCGGGTGTGTGGCGGTGCTTGGGCACGCCATACGGACGAACGCTCTCGTCGATCGTCCCGAAGAGGTAGGCGTCCTCGACGGCGTGACCGGCGCCGCTCACCCCCGACTTCGCGTCGACGACGATGTCCTCTGTGATGAGGCCCGCCTTGAGCGCGGGGATCAGCGCGAGGAGGGCGGCGGTCGGATAGCAGCCGGGGTTTGCGATGAGACGCGCGCCACGAAGGCGGTCGCGGGCCAGCTCGGTCAGGCCGT
>VBEY01000287.1 GCA_005889295.1 Chloroflexota bacterium
GTGGTGGTCTCGCCGACCGCGCCCGGCGTCGAGTGGACCTGGATGTTTCCACTTCGCAAAGTGCCACCCTCCGGAGGATCGCAGCCCGGAAGCGAGCCGCCAGCAAAGCTGGGGGGCGTAGGCCCTGCGGAGGCCGTGCAGAAGTAGATCTTGAAGACGTCAGAGTTCGCACCCGAGTCCGAGTTGTCCTCGACGTAGACGACCACGGAATGGTCATTTGCCGGGCACGTTGCACCGATGGCGTCACAGTCGCCGACGAGGGCCGCGTCGCCGCCGGTCCCGTTGGGCGTCTGCGGGTTTGTTATCACCCCCTGCATCAGGACTACCGGAACGTTGACGTGCCGGCCTGTGGTATTGCGGTGTCGGTCGTAATGGATGCGGCCTGTCGCCTGGCCCCCGCTGATGAAGCCAGCGGGTCGCCGGGCGTTCACCCCGAAGGTCGCCACAGTGTTGGGGTAGGTCGGGGCGGCGAGGACGGTGCCGCCGCCGGTGACCTTCGCGATGGTGTCGCCACTCAGGTCAGCGAAGGCGCGCGAGGTGGTGAGCGGATCGACGCGACCCTGGGCGAGGCTCCCTGACAGCGCGATGCTCACTAAGACTGCGATGACGGCGATAGTGGATGCCGTTCGCGACTTCGCGATGCGTTCGAAGGGTGCGTATCGCATACGTCCGTGTTCTCCTTTGGAGTTTTCGTCGGTGACCCGACGAGCACGGACGCTATGGAGCGGGCCGAGAAGCGGTGAGCGGTGCTCACCGCATCTTCACCGTAGGCGCGCTTACGACTGAATCCGTACGACGTGAGACGAAGTCGAAGACGAGCACCGATCGAATCAATATTTGTTACGGGTTCGTCGCTTAACCGACGAAGGTCTGTTTCTTGCAGGCATGGGCACACTCGGTATGGCAGCGAACATGCGAGCGCGCGGTCGGGTGCTCGTCGTCGACGATGATCCGGTCATCTGCGATCTCGTGGCGAGCACACTCACAGAGCAGGGCTATTTCACTCGCCGTGCGTCCGATGCGCGAGAGGCGCTCTACCTGATCCAGCGCGAGACCCCCGACGTGATCCTCTTGGACGTCCACCTCCCCGACATTTCGGGCTATCAGCTCTGCCGCCGCCTCCGTGACGATCAGGGGGACTCGATCGGCATCATCCTCATCTCGGGGGAACGCAAGGAGTCCTTTGATCGCGTGGCCGGGCTGCTCCTCGGAGCCGACGACTATCTGCTGAAGCCGTTTGTGCTGGACGAGCTTCTCGCGCGCGTGCATCGCTTGGCGAGACGATCACGTCCGATAGCCCGCACGGTCGTCGCCGGACTGACGCGTCGTGAGCTCGAGATCCTGCGACTTCTGGCGTGCGGCATGGACCACATCGATATCGCGCGCGACCTCGTGATCACGGCGAAGACCGTCGAGAAGCACATCGAGCACATCCTCTTGAAGCTCGGTGTGCATAGCCGGGCGCAGGCCATCGCTCTCGCGTTGCAGGAGAGCGCGATGGCGGCCGGTCCCCCTGCGGAGATCACCCGGCTCGAGGACGTGAAGCGGCGCGAGGCGGTGACCGGCTAGGGACGAGGGCTCGCCGGGGGTGTTGGGGTTGGCGTAGCGGTCTTCGGCACGGTGAGCTGTTTCGCGGCCGCGTCGCCAACTTGCGCGTAGAGCTGGGTAGCGCGCGTGACGATCGCGTCGAGATCCGGCGCGAGCAGCACGCCAGGCTCGTTGGCGAACGTTTGAGGGTCAAGGCCTGGATCGGTCGCGCGCACATACGCCTCGGCGTCGGCTGCCGACATGCCCACACTGGTCCCGACCGCGGCCAGGGCGTTCCGGCGGACGGTGCGGAGGTCGTCGACCGCCTTTTGCGTGATCGCCTGTGCCTCGGCCTTGCCGATCGGTAGCACGAGCTCGTTGAGCTTCTTTAGTTGATCAACCGCGGCGGACCACGCCCGCTGCAGGTCGTGCTCGACGGCGACTCGCTGCGAGACGAGCGCACTTTGCCCGCCGATCGTCACCTGATTTAGGGAGATAACCGGCGTCGAGACCTTGGCGCATGCCATCCGCCGGCTCGTGGGCCTCCGTGCCGCGGCGCACCAGTCCGACAGCGAGACCCGTCGGGCCGCCACTGCTGTTCTTGAAGTAATAGACATCGCGCAGCACCAGCATCCCGCTTTCGCCTGAGTCATCGAGGTGCCCGAAATAGGCCTGGCCGTCGAGGAAGAGCACGGCGGAGAGGCGTTCCGGCCCAAAGAGCGGCAGCGACCGGAGGTCGAGGTTCGCTGAAACAAGAACACCGAGAAGAGCCGGCACGACGATCCACGGGAGCGACCAGCGCAGCCATCGGCCGGCGATGCGCACACGGTCGCGCTCGGGGTCGTAGAGCCTCGAGCTCACCGGCTGTCCTGCTTCATGAACTGGGTGATCGGTGACGCATCGGTCAGATCCTCGACGAAGAGGACGGCCGACTTCGGCACGAGCATCCGCGACGCCGGACTGTGAAGCTCGCGTCCGCGGCGGACGATCTTTGTGTCGGGGGCCGCGTTCGGATCCGAGCTCGTGACCTGCTGGAGGTAGTAGACGTCCTCGATCTTCGCGTACGCGCCGATGCGGTCGTAATACCGACCGAAGTACGTTTGACCGTTGGTGAGGAAGACCGCCTGGTACTGCGCGCGCCCAACCGCCGGAAGGGTGAAGTCCCACCACTGCGTGAACAGCACCGCGCCGACAAAGACGACGAGCGCGATCGCGAGGTTGCGCTCGAGACGCCAGTTCTCGACGACCCAGCGGATCGCGCGGCGGTAGGCGAAAAGAAGCCTGGTCAGCGCGTCGGACTCGGGGTCGGGCTCGGCCGAGCGGTGGAAGGCGCTGCCGTTGGTGTAGCCGGTGGCGGCGTCGCGGCGGGCAGCTGACCCGACTTGAACTTCTTGATGAGCGTCACGACGTCGCTGTCCTCGCGCAGGTTCTCGATGAACAGCACCTGAGCCGCCGGAATGATCATCGGTTCCTTCGGCCCCTGGGCCTCGTTCCCCCGCTTGATCAGTTGCGTCCCGGTCTGCTCAGACGACGAGAGATAAAAGACGTCTGTCAGCAGGAACCAGGCATCACCCTGCGCCTGGAGCTTTCCGAAGTATGTCGAGCCGTTCGTGAGGAAGACCGCCTGGTAGGCACCGTGGTCGATGACCTCCGCAGCACTCGGCGCGAAGAGCGTCGCGATACCGGCGCGGAACAGCTGCGTGCGCACGACCAGCACGAGGACGATGAGCAGAATGACGAGGATCAGCCCGATGAAGATCCGCCGGAGCGCGCTGATCGGGACGACGATCGCGTCCTTCAATCGCGGAACCGTACTAGTTCTGGAACTGGATGACGACCCCGGCCGCGCCTGCGGTCCCGGCCACCCCGGTACCGACCTTGGCCCCGCCTGCGCCGCCGGACACGTTGGTCGCGCCCGTGTACGTGTTCGTGTTGTAGATCAGGATGATCACGCCGCCGCCCGCGCCGCCGCCGCCGCCGGCGTTCGTTCCCGTGCCGGCCGCGCCCGCCCCGCCGGCGACCGTGATCGTGCCGGTACCGGTGATCGTCTTCGCCGCGAGGAAGACGACATTGCCGCCGCCGCCGCCACCGCCGCCGGTGTCGCCGGCCGTGGCGCCGCCGCCGCCGCCACCGCCCGCGCCGCCTAGGATGAGCGTGCCATCGAGCCGCCTGCCGGTGAGGGCTTGGTTGAAGGCGCGAAGACTGCCCTGGAGGGAAGTTGGCACAGTGACCGCACCCGCCGCGCCCCCGCCGAATCCGCCGCTCGTGCCGCCCGCGCCGCCGTTGCCACCCTGCCCGGGGTTCGCCGCTCCACCCGCGGTCCCGACGGCCCCGACACCACCGGTTCCACCGGCCCCGCCGAAGCCCATCGTCCCTGCGGCGCCGGCACCGCCGCCGAATTTACCGCTGGCGGGCGTACCAGGCATCTGGAGGGTCCCGTTGATCGTCGCGGTGCCGGTGACGAAGATCCTCGCGTCCCACGTGGTGAGCGTGACACCGGCAGGTACCGTCAGCGACGAGCAGTAGATGTCACGCGTCAGCGTCATCGTTGGGACCGTTCCGCAGCCGAACCCCGGGGTCGTGCCGTCGCTGCCATCGCCGTACACAGCGTTCCCGCCACCGCTTGAGGCCGGAGCCTGCCAGGTCGGCGCGCCGGCGCCGGTCGACGTGAGAACCTGGCCGCTCGAGCCAGTCCCGAGCGAGCTCAGGAGGCCGGTCGTGCTGTAGACGACGCCGGTGCCCACGTTGCTGAGCGTGACCGCGCCAGTGACGCCGAGTGTGCCCCCGAACTGCGCGGTTCCCGCATTCACGGTGAAGGTGCTCGCCGCGCGGCCGATTGTCACGGAGGTCGCATTCGCGACGCCCAGTTGGATGGTCGGCGTGGGGTTGTTGGCGTCGATGACGAAGACGTTCGTGCCCGAGCTCTTCAGGGTATTGCCGACTGTCACGTCGCCGAGCAGAGCCTGGGTCGTGCCGGTGCGCCCTAGGTTAAGGGCGTTGGCGGACGTGCCGCCGATGTTGAGCGCGCCGGTGTTGTTGCCGTTGTCGATGGTGAAGGCGGCCGCGGCCGTGGTCGGGCCGATGATCGTGCCGTTGCCTGCAGCCGAATCTGGTTTTGCAGCGCGTTGCCCACGTCCAGTGTTCCCTTGACGTTGGTGACGTAACCGGCGCTACCGAGGTAGATGCTGGCGGTGGTGTTGTTGCCGATGTAGAGGCTTTGCGCGCCGTTGTCGATCGTCCATAGGCCGGTCGTCGGGCCGCTCAGGGCGTTGCCGTTGACCTGGACCGTCTGGGCGAATCGGCCGATGGAGACGTTCCCCGCGTTCGCGGTGCCGATGTTGATCGGCGCGGCGCCGCTGTTGTTGCCAAGGTTGATCGCCGAGGCGTTGCCGTTGTCGATCGCGAACGCGCCAGCCAGCGGACCGGTGATCGAGGCACCGCGCACGGCGAGAGTCCCGCCCAGCGTGGTGTTCCCTAGCTGATCGATCACGAGCTGGTCTGCGTTGTTCGCGCGGAGTTGGATCAGCTTGCCGCTGAAGCCGGAGGTCGCGGTATTCACGTAGATGCCCGTGCCCTGCGCGCCGAGCGTCACCGCAAGCGCGCGTCCGTTGTTCGCGTTGGTGAGCGCGGTCCCGGTGATGTTCAGGACGTTGCCCGCGAGCTGCGTGCTCGTGAACTTCGCGAGGTTCGCGTTGAGGCTCGTCGCGCCGTGCGCCTCGACGTTGAAGATGTTGCCGCTGAACGACTGCGCGCGGATGTTGACCGCGCCGGCGGAGTAGGTGCCGTACCCGTCGCTCACCGGCGTCGCGTCGAATTGACCGTCGACACCTGAGCCCGTGTACAAGGTGCCGAGGGACACGTCGATCGCCTTGCCGGTCGTGAGCTTCTGCGCGCTGATGCCGAGGACAGTGCCTCCGGTGGTTTGGTCCGCGGTGAGCGCGACGAGCGTTCCGCTGAAGTTGCCGGTGCTGAGGAACGTGTTCGCGCCACGGTAGAGGTCGGTCTGCCCCGCGCCACCGTAGAAGAAGCCGGCCGTTGACCCTGTCCCGGTGATGAGGGCGGGGCCGCTGCTTGTGCTCGAGAGGAAGTTTTGTCCGGTCGTCAGATTGCTACCGCTGTCGATCGTCGACGCCGTGCCGGTCGTCGTTGCGTTCGTCACCGACGTCGTTCCGGTGTGGCTGGTGTTTCCACTGAAGGTCTTGTCGCCGCCGACGTTCTCGGTGCCAGTCGTGTGGACGAAGCCCGTTCCGTCGATCACGATCTTTCCACCGGCATTGCTGACCGCGAAGCCGTTCGTGAAGTTCAAGGTGTTCTGCGTGCCCTTCGAGACGCCGTCCTGCTGGACGTCGCTCAGCCCGGCACCGGTTGCGCCGGTAGCACCTGTCGCGCCGGTGGCACCGCTGGTACCCACACCTGTGGCGCCTGTCGCACCGGTCGCGCCGGTGGCACCGTTTGTTCCGTTCGTGCCATTGGTGCCGTTGTTGCCGGTCGCGCCAGTCGCGCCGTTGGTGCCGTTGGTTCCGTTGGTGCCGTTGTTGCCGGTCGCACCGGTGGCACCGGTCGCGCCGGTGGGACCCTGAGGACCGGTCGGGCCGACCGCACCGTTTGTGCCGTTGGTGC
>VBEY01000228.1 GCA_005889295.1 Chloroflexota bacterium
ACGGCCGGCCGGTTCGCTTTCGGCTGTTGCACCTCTTCGAGTTCCGTGACGGCCTGATCTCACGTGAGAACGCCTGGCTCGACATGCTCGCGATCCAGCGGCAGCTCGCGCCGCCGCGGCACGACTAGATTCGCGCCACTAGATCCAGAAGCACATCGGCATTGTCCGGCGCGAGCGACTTGCCCCGTTGCGCGTTCACCTCGTTCGCGAACGCGTTCAGGATGTTCCGCTCCGCTTTTCGTTTCCCACGGTCGCGCGCGACCGCCGCGGCATCAAGCTTGGCGCAGAGAGAGTCACCGATGCCCTCCTTCGTGGCGAACCGCTTCGCGAGGACGCAGAGGGCCTCCTCGTTTGCGCCGACCGTGAAGGTGGTCGAGGCGATCTGCACGTTGCCGGCCCTGTCTGTCGCGACCGCGCTCAAGGTGTTGAGCCCGAGCGCGAAGCTATACGCCGGGCCGCTCGCGCCCGGGCATGTGGTGTGTGCCGGGTCGAGCAGCGACAGGGAATCAGCGGCGGTGCACGTGATGGCGACCGTCTGGTCGACCGTGTAGGTCCCGAGATTTCCGGAGTACGCGATCGTCGGCTTGGTCAGGTCAACGTTGAGGCCGGTCACCGTGGCCGACGCGGTGTTGCCGGCGCCATCGGTCGCGGTTCGGGTCAGCGACTGATTCGCGCCCTCGCCGAGCGTGACCGCCGGGGAGCACAACAAGCCCGCCGGAATGTTGTCCGTGCACGTGAAGGTGACGGTCGGTCCGACGGCACCGCCGTACCAGCCGTTGGCGTTCGCGGGCGGCACATTGGCGGCGATCGTCGGCGGCGTCCGGTCATGGATCAGGACGACCTGCGGATCGTGGTCGCTGGCACGCGTCGTCGCATCGAACTCGGCGTTCACATGGACCACGTCGAGCTCCGACGCCGGTGCGAGCGATGTGCTCACCATGATGTGATCGAGCGTCTGCGAATTGCCCTCGAAGTCGTAGGTGTAACGCTCGTTCAACGGAAGGCTCTCGATCAGATCGTCGAGCGGCGCGCTCTTCAGCGTGGCGAGCGTTGCGGAGAACTCGAAGTCGTTTAGATCGCCAAGAACGACCACCTGGGCCTCCGCGTCGATAGCGAGGATGCTCTTCACGAAGTCGGTAACGAGCTGCGCCTGCTGGCCGCGCTGGACTTCCGAGGAACGCGTTGGCGGCTGGAAGCGCCCGACGAGCGCCTGATCGCCGCCCTTCGAGTTGAAGTGGTTCGCGATCAGGAACAAGTGCCGCTCGTAGTACGTGAGCTCAGCCACCAGTGGCTTGCGGCTCGAGCTCCACGCGCCGTTCGCCGGGTCGATGCGACCGGGACTCTGCGAAAGCTGCGGCGAGCCGCCGACATTCGTGACGGCAGTCGCGCTCGTCGAGGTGCCACCCGGACGATCGACAAACGCGAGGCCATCGCCCGAACGGAACAGGAAGATCTGCCGGATGTTGCCGCCGGGTTCTCCGCCGTCCTGGTCGTTCACCGGATCGATCTGGCGATAGTCATAGGTCGGCCCGCCGGCGGCTTGGATCGCGTCCGTCAGCTTCTTGATCGTCGCCGACGCATCCACCACGCCGTTATCGGTGGCGCCGTCGTTGTCCTGCACTTCCTCGACCGCAATAATCCGCGGCGCGCGCAGGTTGTTCACGATGAGGTCGCCGAGCGTCGCGAACTTCGACGGTGGATCGTTGGCGTCAAGGTTCTGGACGTTGAACGTCGCCAGCGAGAGATCCGTGACACCGGGGACGCGCGTCGTCTCACGAGTCAGACCGCCGGGAACCGCGACCGGCGTCGAGGTGAGCTCGACCATGAAGTTGCCGAAGTTGTAGTCGACGACACCGACGACCGAGCCGGCGAAGTGATCACCGACGTTGAGACCACCCGGGAAGGGAACGATCGCGTCGTCGACAATGATCCGCTCGGGATTCCCATCCGCGTAGCTTCCGTAGAGGATCCCGCCTCGCGCAGAGCGCGGGCCGGCCCAGGAGCCGTTGTCCGGAAGCACCGGAATCTCGTTGAACGAGTTCGTCGGACCGACGATGACCGGATCGTTGATCTGAACCAGCATCCCCTCGAGCGACTCGTAGAAATCGATGCCGTCGCTCGCGGGGTCGAATACGCCACTCGTCTCGACGCTACCGGTCGCGTCATCCTCGATCACCGCTGTCGGGGGCATGCGCCCGCCGAGCCCGATGACCGTCGCCGCCGGGAGGGCGTTCCCGCGCGACAGGACGGTGATGATCGGAGACACAAGCTCAGTCGTCGTCAGGTTGGCGGTCGAGGACCCGCCGGGCCGGAACTCGCTCACCCTCGCCTTTACCCGCACGGCGTCGCCAACGGTGACCGAGCCGGGAGCGCTGCTCGTGAAGACGAAGATGCCTTCAGAGGTCGCGGGATCGCTGTCGGGGCTCGGATCCTGGAGATAGAAGCCGTTGCTGCGCTTCGCCGTCACGATCCCGGGGATGTTTCCGAGGGTCTGCCCGTTCAGGGGCGAGATGTGCGTAGCTCCCTGAATCTCGTGGATGAAGGTCGCCGGCGGCGGGGCCGCCTCCGTCGTGAAGCTGAACGTGTAGTTCGCGGCCATGTTGTTCGGCGGATCCGCCGTGTCCTGGTCGGTGACCTCGGAGGCGAGAACGGTCACCGTGCAGCTTTCGGAGAAGGCGAAGTCCACCACGGGGTGGAGTGAGTACGTCGCCGGACCGCCGCTCTGGATGGCGGCGTGGGAGCCGCTCGAGGCGCAGGCGATCGCGTACCAGGCCGTCGAGACATCCACCGGCTCGCTGAAGGTGATCGTGATGTTCGTCTTGAAGCCGACGCCGACGGCTCCGGACAGGGGCGACGTCGCCGTAACCGCCGGCGCGTTGTCCCCGGTGCACAACTGGAAGGGTGATGCCGTGTTCCGCGGATTCGGTGCGCCTACCGCGAAGTCCGCTCCGTTGTTGTCGGTGTCGACGCAGCCATCGCTCATCCGGATCGCCGCGGTCGGGTTGCTGAGGCTCGGGGTCGGTCCAGTGCCTTCGAAGCAGTTGGTGCCGGTTCCGTAACCCACGAGGTCGATGACCGAGGGACCGGTCGGGCAGGAGATTCCACTCGAGATCGTCGTCTGTGTGCTGACGAGGGCGACCTTTCCAGCGACGCTCGCCATCGGGAGGCCACCCGAGACGTCGGGAGTCGGCAGGCTCGCCGTGCCACCGAGCCCGGCAGTCTCCTGCACCAGGTAGTACTGGCCCGGCGCGAGGGTTACCGGGGTCAGGTCTGTCCGCTGCCAGAACGTGCCGGCTGTCGCCGCGTACTGAACGGACCAGCCGGTAAGGTCGACCGGTGCCGCGCCGCGGTTGTAGAGCTCGATGAAGTCGTTCTTGAAAGTCGCCCCGGCGTTGCCACCGCCGCCGTAGACCTGGCTGATAACGATCGACGGCGACGCCGCCGCGCTTTGCCCGAACGGCATGGGCGCCGCGACCATCGAGGCAAAGACGAGGAGCGCAAGAGACCTGCGACGGATCATCCCTACCCCTCACCCCGCGTCTGAGCGCGCCTCGGGCACAGTACCGGAAATGACCAGCATCTGGCTCGACGAAATCGCGCCGGACGGTTATCCGAGCCTCGACGAAGACACGACCGCCGATGTCGCGATCGTCGGCGCGGGTGTCGCCGGTGTCGCGACCGCCTACCACGTGTCGCGCGGCGGAGCAAAAGTCGTGGTGGTCGAGGCACGCACGGTCGCCGAGGCAGCGAGCGGGCGGAACGCGGGGTTCCTTCTCGCCGGCGTTGCGGAGAACTTCGTCGCGGCGGCGCGCCGCTATGGCGAGAACCGCGCGCTACACATCTGGCGCCTCACCGAACACAACCAGCGGCTCGTGCGCGAAATCGTCGCGCGGGAGCGTATCCGGTGCGACCTCGCGTGGAACGGCTCCGCCCAGATCGCCGGGGACGATGAGGAATGGGCGGAGGTGCGTGAGAGCGCCGCCCGTCTGAAGAAGGAGGCGGTGCGCGTCCGCCTGGTGCCTGAGGACCGCTCGGCAATCTACGACGGTGACGGCGAGCTTCACCCAGTGCGGTACGTTCGTGGGCTCGCGCGGGCCGCCGTGAAGGCAGGCGCCCGCATCCACGAGGGCACGCGCGCGATCACGGCAACGAAGAGCGAGGTCCGCACGGACCGCGCACGTATCCGGGCGGGAGCAGTTGTGGTCTGCGTCAACGCCTACTCGCAGCATCTCGTGCGTTTGCGCGTGCGGCCGGTCCGCGGCCAGATGCTCGCGACCGCACCCGTGGCGCGCCGCGTCTTCGAACGGCCGGCATACGCCAACCGCGGCTACCGCTACTGGCGCCAGCGTCCCGACGGCCGGCTCCTCGTCGGCGGCTGGCGGGACACCGCGGTGGACGAGGAGGTGGGCGAGGACGAGCGGACTACGTCACGCATCCAGAAGCAGCTGGAGGGGTTCCTTCGCGAGCGTTGCGCCGAGGCGGAGATCACGCACCGCTGGGCCGGGACGATGGGCTTCTCGCACGATGCGCTTCCGTACGTCGGCCACCTCGCGAGCGGTGTGTTCGTGAACGCCGGGTTCACCGGCCACGGCATGGCGTTCGCGACCGCGACCGGTGAGCTCATCGCCGACCTCCTCCGGGGCGAGAAGCGACCTGAGACCGATCTGCTCGCGCCGGACCGTCCCTGAGCGGCCAAGCAACCGAGCCTTTTGCGTGACCCGGCGCGTTGAGATTCATCGATGCATGCCTCGCTCGTTCCGACCGCGAACGATCTCGCCGACCTCGTCGCGTACATCTTCGGTAACCCGTACCTCTTCATTAGCTCGAGCACCGTCATGACGACGGGGCTCGTGCTCGGGGCCGCCGCGGTCTCGATGGTCCCGCGTAGCGCACCGGTCATACGCATCGTCGCGCCGCCGCTCGCCATGCTGCTCACCTACTTCGGGGTCGGCAGCATGGTGCTCGCGACCGAGATCCTCCTGCGCTTCCACGCCTCGATCCCCGACCCCTCCGAGACCCAGTTCGCGTCAGGCGTCGGCCACCTTCTCGCGGCGGCCGCGGGCATTGCCGTGCTCGCACCTCACCTGCGGGCGCGCTCGCGACGGACCTGGATCGTCGCCAACGCGGTGGCGGTCGCCTACTGGACCGTTCACGTCGTCGTGCTGACCCCGCCGTGGTTCGCGTTCCAGGGGCAGCTCGAGGTCATACGCGCCGCCGCCCTCGGCGCGCTCGCGACGGGCGCGGTGGTCAGCGCTTTCCTGTGGCGGTCAGCTCGCTCGGATTAGTCGCGCGAATCAGGGAATGACGGCGCGTACGCGGCGCACAGCATTCCGAAGTACGTTGGCGCCTCGTACGAAAGGAGCTCGCCTTTCCAGCCGCCCTGCCCAAGCGCGCCCTCGAGCATAAGCATCTGCCAGTAGCTATCGGCCTTGGCCTCGCGGGCAAACACCGACCCGAGCCGCGAAAACCGCAGGCCGTCGCCATTCCCGATCAGAGCCGCGACGGCCTCGTCAAACTCTTTCGACTTCGGTGTGTAGCCGTAGGGCCCTTTCGCGTCGTGCCCGTGGCCGTGATCGCAGCTCGCGATGAGGGCGATTCGCTTCCGCGATGCCGCCGCGGCCCGGCCGATGGCTTGGCCCGCTCGGACGTGCGCGTCGTCGCTCAGATCGCGGGCCGGCGCGACGACGGCGACCGGCACCTGGGGCTCGCTCCGCCCGCCCATGAAATGAGCGGGCACGAGCACGGCCCAGTCCATGGGAAAAACCGCCGACGCCGGGTCATTCGCGCCGTAGCTCACGGCCACGACGGGAATGCCGTTCTCGCGGATGGAGTCGCGGACGGAGAGCGACAGCTCGCGGTCAATCGGGATCCGTAGCGCGATGGGGCTGCCCCACTGGCCCAGGTCGCCCGACACGGCGGCGGCGTCGATCACGGCCATGGCACCCTCGACGTGGATGTTGTGCGGAGTCAACACGATCGAGACGTCCGGTTCGGCGGCTGCGAACCGGCGGCTGAGCTCCACCATCCCGGCCGTGGTGGCGCTGGCCAGCGAGGGTCGATCCTTTGGCTTCGCTTCGGGGATCGCGATCGATCCGTGAGGCGCGATGCACGCGAACACCAGCGGCATTCGCGGGAGTATGCGCGCCTAAACTTGAAGTACTTCGCGGGCCGCTAGCTCAACGGTAGAGCAGGGGACTTTTAATCCCTTGGTTCCGGGTTCGAATCCCGGGCGGCTCACCCGTCACGTATCGAATGATCATCGAGACGAGGATCGCCTCGAGCTCCGCCAGGTCCGCCTCAGAACTCGCCGGCATCCCACCGCCTAGTTCAGGACCGCACGCTCCACCTGGCCGACCAGCTCGTCGACCTCAAACGGCTTCCCGCAGACATACGCGGCGCCGATGAGGCTCGCGATCTCCCTGCGATCGGCGCGCCCGCTCACGATCACAATGGGAACGTCGTTCGCATCGGGCCGCCGCTCACGCCAGCGCGAAACGAACTGCGTCCCGTCGTAATCCGGCAGGCCGAGGTCGAGGACGACAGCGGCGGGCTTTCGAGCGAGCGCCGTTCGAAGGGCCTGACTGGCGTCAACGGCCGCGACGGGGTCGAGTCCGGCGTTGCGGAGCGACTCGGTGATCAGCCTGCGGATATCGCCATCGTCCTCGATGACGAGGACGCGTCGATTTAGTCGTCGCTGCATCCTTGAGAATGGTGGCATTTGACTTGCCAAACCGCCAGCGACAGGCTCAGAAGCGAGCGGCTAGATGCCGCGCAACAACTCGGCCAACGGAACGTCCAACCGCTTGGAGAAGTGCGCGAGTGCCGATAGTGACGGCGCAACGCGCCCCGTCTCCATCTTCCACACGTACTGGCGCTGGAAATAGACCACGCCCTTGGGGCTCGAGCCGAGCTGGGCCATGGTGAGTCCCTTCCTCTCGCGCAGCTCGCGGATGCGCCTTCCAACCTTGCGCAGGAGACGAGGCTCGCCGGGGACGTCTGGATTCACCCGCGCCGGCATACAAACTCCACGATCTCAGCCAGCGCTTCATCCCCGTATGGGGCGGTGAACATGGCGCGCGAATGCTCCCGGCCACCGAACAGCACGAGCTTCTTCGGCGCGTTCGCGGCGGTGAAGCATGCCAGCACATTCGGCATCAGGCGCAGCGGATCGCGGTCCGCGAATACGAAAAGCTTTCGGCCGGTGATCTTCTTGGAGAGCTCGTCGGGGACCGCCGCGACAGGAGCGGAGATCGCCACGACACATTCGATGTTGCCCTCGAAGCTCGACGCGAGCACCGCGCTGCCTCCCATCGACGCGCCGACGAGCGCGATCTCTTTGACGCCGCGGCTACGGAGCGCGGCCTTCGCGGCGCGAAGATCGGCCACCGGGGTCCACGGCTTGTCGGGTCGGTACCGGTTCGTCTTGCCACTCGACCCGCCGTAGCCGCGCAGATTCACGGCGAGCGCTGGCACACCGCTCGCGACAAAGAGGGGCGCGGCGTCCCGCCATCCCGACGCGTCCCAGTTCATTCCATGCACGAGAATCACGACACGCGCCGCGGGCAGCCTGCCATACAGATCGGCCTGGATCGTCTCTCCTTCACTCGAGAGACTCAGGCGCTCCTGTGGCGCAACGCTCGTCGCCGTCGCCATCAGGGCACCGGGTCGAGAAGCGGCTTGCCCTCGATGAACGCGCGAATGTTCTCCGCGGCCCGCAGCGCCATGCGCGTCCGCGTGCGGTCAGACGCGGAGGCGATGTGCGGGAGAAGCACCGCGTTTTCGAGATCCAGCAGAGCGGGCTCCACGGCAGGTTCGCGCTCGTAAACATCCAGTCCTGCGCCAGCGATGACGCCCTCCTTCAACGCCTGCGCGAGCGCCTGCTCATCGACGACCGGACCGCGCGAGGTGTTGATCAGGATCGCCGTGCGTTTCATCTTGCGCAGTCGGTCCGCGTTCATCAGGTGGCGCGTTTCGGCGAGAAGCGGAACGTGGAGCGAGACGAAGTCGCTTCGGGAGAGCAGGTCATCGAGGCTCTCGACATATGTCGCACCGATCTCCTGCTCCGCGCCGTGGTTGCGGCGTGCGTCGTGATACAGGACGTGCATCGCGAACCCGTGGGCGCGGCGCGCCACAGCGAGCCCGATCCGTCCCATGCCGACGATGCCGAGCGTCGCGCCGTGAACGTCCTGGCCGGTGAACATGAAGGGGGTCCAGCCGCGGAATTTCCCGGCACGGAGGAATCGCTCGGCCTCTCCGAGACGGCGTGCGGTCGCCAGGAGCAACGCGAACGCCCCGTCTGCCGTTGTCTCGTCCAGGATCCCGGGCGCGAAGGTCACCGGTATGCCCCGCTCCTTGGCGGCGGCAGTGTCGATATTGTCGTAGCCCGTGCCCATCGTGGCGATCATGCGCAGCTTTTTTGCGGCGCGTATGGCGTCGCCGTTCACCGGATTTGCCGGAAGCGTATAGACGATGTCGGCGTCGGCGATCATCCGGCCAACCTCGTCGGCCGTGGGGATCGGAGGTTCGCCTGAACCCACGACGACGTCCGCCTTCGAGCGCAGGATCGCGAGCGCTTCCTCGGCGATCGGACGCGTGACCACGATCTTCACGAGCGCGAGCGAGTCTATGCCGCCACAATTTCGACGTGCCCAAACGCGTCGCGGTAGACGAGGTCGCCGCTCACAACGAGCGCATGTGGGAGCGCCTCGCCAAGGCGGGCATCCCATACACGCGCCCGCAGGGCACGCCGCCGAGGACCAGAGCCGGCAAGCGGCGGTTCTTCGATCGGATTACGAATGGCACTCTCGAAGGGGTCGAGCTCGAAGGAAAGCGCGCGCTCTCGCTGGCCGGCGGAGGCGGTTGGGACGCGATCCTCTTCGCGGAGCTCGGCGCCGCGACGACCCTCGTGGACATCAGCAGACGGCAGCTCGCGACGGTGCGCGCTCTCGCGCGAAGCCGTGGCACCGAGCTCGACTACCTTCGGACGGACATGCGCGACCTGAGCGCACTGGGCAGCGGCGAGTTCGACGTCGTCTTCCACCAGCATTCCCTGGTCTTCGTCCCGGACGCGGGACGCGTGATCGCCGAGGTGGCACGTGTCCTCGCCGCCGGCGGCGTCTACGTCTTCTCGACGATGCACCCGGTGACCTTCCTCTTTTACGAGTCTTGGACAGGCACCGGATGGCGGCCGAAGAAGACCTACTTCAACGATCGGCCGGTGCCGGTGCTCCAGCCGACGTGGGAGTTCGGCCGCGTGAAGGTCCACGCGCCGACGTACGAGTACGCGCACCGCACCGCGGATCTCGTCAACGCGTGTGTCGCTGCGGGCCTTTACGTCGACGGGCTCTGGGAGTGGTCACCGCACTATGACGGTGGGCCAGCGGGCTCCGACGACGCCCTGGAGCAGAAGCTCCCGGCGTTCATTCAGATCCGCGCGAGGAAGCCCTCTTCTTCGGGCCACGCAGGGAACGGCTCGCGTCGGCGTACTGATCCACCAGCGCCGCCACCTTTCGCGCGGCCGCCGGGATATTCACCGCCCAGCCCACGCCGAATACGCGCTCGCTGAAGATCTCGTCGGAGTCGGGATTCCAGTACGCCTCGCGCAGTCGGTCGTAGGTCGGCACCCGAAAGTCGTACGGCACGACCCCCGCGACCTTGCCATGCCATGTCCGCTCGGCATCTGGCTTTTTGAGCTCCTGATAGAGAGCGCCAAAGAACGCGAGCCAGACAAGGGTCCTCGCGAGTCGATACAGGTCCTTCATCGTGATGCACCGACCGGAGCAGGAGTGGTGCCGGGATGCGTCGCGAGGATCCCCTTCGCGCAGAGCGGGCACTCCGCGCTGGTGTACGAGGGGATGTCTAGGCGCCACAAAGCTTCGCTGGGCACGTCCAAGTGCGCCTCGCCGCCGGAACGATCGACGAGGACGGCCGCCCCGGCGACCTCTCCGCCTGCCGAGCGCACAGCGTCGATCGTCTCCTGAACCGAGCCGCCGGTCGTCATGATGTCGTCGACCACGGCCACGCGTTCGCCGGATCGAAGAGCGAACCCGCGGCGGAACTCGCGACCGATGCCGTTCGCGCGGCGCTCCGCATAGATAGCCCGAGCGCCGAGCTGCCGCGCAACCTCGTGCGCGAGGATGATCCCGCCGGTGGTGGGTCCGGCCACGGTGTCGGCACCCAGCAACCGTACCCACGACGCGATCGCGGCGCACAGCCGCTCGGTATCGTCCGGGTGCTGAAGCACCTGGAACTTCTCGAGATAAAGCGGGGAGTGGCGGCCGGACGCGAGGATGAAGTGTCCCTCGCGGAGCGCACCCGACTCGCGGAAGATTCGCTCGACCTCGGCCGCCGCAATGGTCATCACGACTATTCTGCCGGTATGTGCGCGACACGGGTCGGCCCATGAAAGTCCATGACCTTTCGCTCACCCTTCGTCCCGACATGGTGACGTGGCCGGGCGAGCCTGCCCCGCGGATCGAGCCACTCAAACGGATCGCGCAAGGCGACTCGAACAACGTCTCGATCATCACGCTCGGAGATCACACCGGGACACACGTCGATCCGCCGCTCCACTTCATCGAGGGCGGGAACACCGTCGACAAGCTGCCGCTTGACGCGCTCGTCGGACCATGTCGAGTCATCGGATTCGACGGACAAGGTCACGTCTCGGGCGATTGGCTCGATGGGCAAAAGATCCCAAAGGGCACGGAACGACTCCTCTTCAAGACGCGGAACAGCGCGCGCTGGGCGGATCCCACCGCGCCGTTCACGCGCGACTTCACGACGCTGAACGCAACCGCGGCGAAGTGGTGCATCGATCACCGAGTCAGGCTCGTGGGCATTGACTACCTTTCCATAGAACCGCAGGGACCGGAGAAAGCGGGATATCCCGTCCACATGACGCTGCTCGGGGCGCAAGTGGTCATCATCGAGGGACTCGATCTGCGGGCTGTCGAACCCGGCACGTACGAGCTGATCTGTGCCCCCCTAAAAATCCTGGATGGTGACGGCGCTCCCGCTCGAGTGTTCTTAATCGAGCGCTGACACGCGGCCGCCGACCTGACCGAGGGCCCCCGCGCGCTGGGGCGCCGTCCGAGGCCGGGGGGACCCCGGCGCGTAGAGAGGGTATCGGTCGCGTCGGCGAGTGCCCTGGGACGCACCCGATAGCACGTACCATCGAGCAGATGGCGATCACCCAACGACCGCTGGCGCTCCGTCGCGATCTGATCCGGATTTTCGGGGAAGACAGGCTCGTCGCCGTGATCCGGACCGGGAGCCCGCAGATCGCGCGTCAGGCGGCTCGCGCGATGAGCGAAGCGGGCGTCCGTCT
Source organism: Chloroflexota bacterium (assembly GCA_005889295.1). Taxonomy (GTDB): domain Bacteria; phylum Chloroflexota; class Limnocylindria; order P2-11E; family P2-11E; genus 3-1-20CM-2-70-9. The sequence continues at coordinate 11,330 of VBEY01000228.1, forward strand.
TGTGGAGATCACGCTGACGGTCCCTGACGCGTTCGAGATCATCGAGGAGCTCGCGCTCGACGAGGCGTTCGGAGCTCACGGGTCGATCGTGGGCGCGGGAACGGTGCTCTCCGGCGCTCAGGCGGAGCAGGCGCTCTCGGCAGGAGCACGCTTCCTGGTGAGCGCTGTCCTGGTGCCCGAGATGATCGAGGCCGCGCGGGCACGTGACGCCATGAGCATGCCCGGGACGATGACTCCGACCGAGATGGTCCAAGCGGCCGAACTCGGTGCCGACTTCATAAAGGTGTTTCCGGTGTCGGCGATCGGCGGACCGGATTTCATCGCGAACGTGCGGCGCGCCCTCGTGCATCTCCCGCTCGTTGCGACGGGCAACATCGACCTCGACGAGATCCCGGAGTACCTCCGGGCCGGCGTGGTGGGATTCGGCGTCGGTGGCCCGCTCATCCGCCCCGATCTCCTGGAGCGCGGCGACCTCGGGAACGTGATCGCGAATGCGGAGCGCTATCTCGCCGCGACCAGGCGGCCCGCGACCAACTAGCGATGCCGCGCGATCTCCCGCTCGGCAACGGCGACTACCTCGTCACCTTCGATTCGCGCTACCAGCTGCGCGACATCTATTACCCGAACGTGGGTCAGGAGAACCACACGGTGGGCGATCCGTCGCGGTTCGGGCTCTGGGTCGACGGAACGTTCGCCTGGACCGGCGACGATGGATGGGATCGTCACATCACCTACGAGCACGAGACCCTCGTCGGTGACACAACCCTCGTGCATCCGAAGCTTGGCCTGAGCCTGCGCTTCAGGGACGCGGTTGACTTCGACCGCAACATCTATTTCAAAGAGGTCACCGTCGAGGATGCGATCGGGCGTGAGCGGCAGGTCCGGTTCTTCCAGCACTTTGACGCGCACCTCTACGGCAACGACACCGGCGATTCGGCCTACTACGACCCGCGGAGCCAGGCGGTCGTCCACTACAAGGGGCGCCGGTACTTCCTCATCTCCGGGTCCAGCGGAGGGAGCGCGTACGGACTCTCGTCGTTCGCGATCGGTCAGAAGGACGCCCCGGGAAAAGAAGGCACATGGCGCGACGCAGAAGACGGCGAGCTCTCGCGCAACCCGGTCGCGCAAGGCTCGATCGATAGCGTGGGTATGGTCGCCGTCACGGTACCGGCACGAGGCACGGCAACCGCGGTGTTCTGGATCGCGGCGGGTCAGGCCTACGAGGACGTGCGCGAGCTCGACAAGCTCGTGCGCGAGCGGACGCCGGCATCGTTCCTCGCGCGCACGAAGGATTACTGGCGGCTTTGGGCGAACAAGGACGAGTCAATCACCGAGCATCTGCCTGACGAGATCAATGGCCTCTACAAGCGTTCGACCCTCGTGATCCGTACGCAGGTCGACAACCGGGGCGCGATCATCGCGGCGAACGACTCGGACGTGCTCCGCTTCAACCGGGACACGTACTCCTATCTATGGCCTCGCGATGGCGCCCTCGTAGCGGATGCTCTGGACCTGGCCGGATACGGAGAGGTGACGCGTCGCTTCTTCTTCCTGTGCGGCGAGCTCATCACGCGGGAGGGCTATCTCCTCCACAAGTACAACCCCGACGGCTCGCTCGGCTCCTCGTGGCACGCGTGGTCGACGCCCGACGGCCGTCTCGAGCTCCCGATACAGGAAGATGAGACCGGTCTACCGATATGGGCGCTCTGGCAGCACTACGACCGCGACCGCGACATCGAGTTCATTCGCCCGCTCTACCGCAAGCTTGTGCGAACCGGCGCCGATTTCATGGCGACGTATCGCGAGCCCCGCACCAAGCTGCCCGCTCCGTCGTTCGACCTGTGGGAGGAGCGTCGTGGAATCCACGCCTTCACGACGGCGGCTGTCTGGGCCGGGCTCACCGCCGCACGAAACTTCGCAGTCGCGTTCGGCCAGCATGAGCTCGCAAAACGCTACGCGGTCGCTGCCCAGGAGATCCGCGACGCCGCGCTCATCCATCTCTGGGACGCGGACCGGGGCCGCTTCGTGCGTACCGTCAGCGTGCTTCCCGACGGAACGATCGTGAAGGACGCGACGATCGACATCTCGCTCGCCGGCATCTTCCTCTTTGGCCTTCTGCCGGCGGACGATGAGCGAGTTCGCTCGACGATGCGCGCAATCGAGGACCGGTTGTCGGTAAAGACGCCCGTGGGCGGAATCGCACGCTACGAGAACGATTACTACTTCCAGGTGTCGTCGGACATCGCGAGCGTCCCAGGCAATCCCTGGTTCGTCGCGACGCTCTGGCTGGCGGAGCACCTGATCGCGATCGCCGAGACACTCGGGGACCTCGACCGGCCGCGCGCGTATCTGGACTGGTGCGCCCGCCGCGCGTTGCCGTCCGGGGTCCTCTCCGAGCAGGTCCATCCCTACACCGGCGAGCCGCTCTCGGTCTCGCCGCTCACCTGGTCTCATGCCGCGTTCGTCAGTGCGGTTCAGCACTACGCGCGCCGCTCGCGGCTGATAAAGGAACGCCTCCGCGATCGGGTGAGGACCGCGGGCGAGGTCATCGTGTGAACAAGCGGCTCCGTTACGCCTCCGCCATCGTCCTCGCCGCGGCGGCGCTCGTGGTCTGCACGTCGCCACCGGTTCCACCGCCGGCAAGCCAGGGCGTCGGGCTCCAGGCGTCGTTCGTGCTCGCGAACCCAGCTGGTCTCCTCGCGCTCGACAAGGGCGGGCACGCGATCGGTCGGATCATCGACCTACCCGCACAGAGCGCGCCGGCGACACCGGTGCTCCATCCGTCCGGCAAATCGATCGTCTTCGCGCTGACGGGGCAGCCAGACCGGACCACCGGCTTTGGCTCGGACCTGTACATCGTCAACCTCGATGGCACGGGCTACAAACCGGTGGTGCAGCACGAGGGCGACAACGTGTTTTACGCCTCGCCGCGCTTCGACAAGACCGGCAACGTCCTCTATTTCCACCGCCGCGCCGCGATCATCAAGGCCGGCGCATACGTGGGGAACGAGGACTCGCTCGAACGCCTCGACCTTCGGACTGGCGAGCGCAAGCGGCTGCTCACGGACGGAGCGGATCCCTCAATCTCGCCGGCCGGCGACCGAATCATCTACACGCATCTCTCTCAGGGATATCCCGACGCCCTCTGGACGGCCGACATCGATGGCTCGAACGCTCGTCCGTTCTTCAAGACGAAGGACACCTGGTGGTACTTGCAGACCCCACGCTTCGGACCGAGTGGCTGTGAGATCGTCTTCTCAGCAGCCGGACACGCGGTCGCGGTTGCGCCCCCTCTCATCCGAAGCGGAGGCAAGGCGGGATTCGCACATCTCACCATTCCGTCCTTCCTCTATCTCGCACCATGCGACGGCACCAGCGTCAAGGAGATCGTTCAGACGATGGACGATGTGGTCCCCGCTTGGTCGCCGGATGGAAGCCAGGTCGCCTACGTCGGAACTGGCGCCTTCTTCGTGTTCACGCTCGCGAACGGGAACCTCCGCACGCTCGCTCAAGGTCAGGACTTCTTCTTCGGCGATCTGTTGTGGCTGAAATGAGTGGTTTCTATCTCACAACAGCGGCCGCGTCCGGGCACACCCGCTGCACCGGCGCGTGACGAGCCGAGCTGAAAGCCGTCACATCAGGAATGAGGAGAGTTCCATGTCGCAAGACAAATCGAACGAGCGCGGGTTTGCGGCGATGGATGCCGAGGAGCGCCGCCGCATCGCGGAAAAGGGCGGCGAGACGGTAAGCAAAGACCGCGAGCACATGAGCAAGATCGGTCGCAAGGGGGGCGAAGCCTCAGGCGAAAAGCGTCGGCGAGAGGACCGCTAGCCAAGGGTTTGGCCTACTCGTCCGGGCGCGCAAACCTGTAGCCGACTCCGCGGACGGTCTGGATGAGGGTGGGCTGGTCGGGTTCGGGCTCGATCTTGTCGCGAAGACGCCCGACGTAGACCTTGAGGTACTGCGTTTCGTACCGATACTCCGGTCCCCATACACGCGTGAGCAAGGCGTCGTGCGTGAGCGCCTCGCCGGGGTGCGTTGCGAGCTCCGCAAGGAGATTGAACTCGGTTGGCGTGAAGTGGATGTCCTTGCCGGCGCGGCGAACGCGGCGCGCCGTCAAGTCGATCGCGAGGTCGTGCGTATTGATGGTTCCCGAACGGGGCGCGCGCGGTACTGAGCGCCGGAGGACGCTCTCGATCCTCGCGACGAGCTCGCGCGGTGAGAACGGCTTCGTGAGGTAGTCGTCCGCACCGAGCTGGAGTCCCTTGATCTTGTCCTCCTCGAGCCCGCGAGCGGTCAGCACGATGATCGGCAGATCGGTCTTTTCGCGGACCTGCTCGAGCACGGCAAAGCCATCGCGTCGCGGAAGTGCGAGATCGAGGACGACGAGGTCCGGTCGTTCGGAGTAAATCATGGCGAGCGCCTCGTCGCCATCCGAAGCCTCGATCGCGGTGAGGTCCTGCCGCGCGAACGACAACGAGCTTCGCACGAGCGAGCGTACGTCCGGCTCGTCGTCGACGATGAGAACCTTCACGTCGCGAGCGGCAGCACCGTCACAAATGCCGAGCCTCCGCCGGGATTCTCCTCGTACTCGAGGGTTCCTCCGTGGAGCGTCACAAGCGATCGCGCGATCGCGAGCCCCAGACCGGAGCCGGGGATGCCATCCGCGTTGTGACCGCGGAAGAACTTGTCGAAAACGCGCTGGCGGTCTTCCGTAGCGATTCCCGGACCATGGTCGCGCACTTCGATGCGGAGCGCGTCTCCCCTGCGGTGCGCCGCGACGAGGATGGGAGTGCCCTGCGGCGCGTAGCGGATCGCGTTGACGATGAGGTTGGCGAGAGCCTGCTGCATCTTGCCTCGGTCCGCGACAACGCGCGGCGGATCGGGATCGACGTCCAGCGAGATCCACTGCCGCTTCTGCTTGGCCAGGACCGCGTGGTCAGCGACCACGTCCCGGACGAGGGCGATGGCGTCGATCTCCTCTTTATCGAGGGCGGTCTGACCTTCCTCGAGACGGGCCATCTCGAGGAGCTGCGCGGTGAAGTCCTCGAGGCGCCGGACGTTCCGCTCGGCGCTCTCGGCGAGCTCGCGCTGCGCCGCGGTGAGCGTTCCCGGCCGCTCCCCAAGAAGGAGCTCCACGGCCCCGCGCACGACGGTCAGCGGACTGCGGAAGTCGTGGGACATCGCCGCTAGGAATTCGCTCTTGATGCGGTCGGCCTGCCTGAGCGCCGCGGCCTCCACCGCCTGGCGCACGAACTTCTCTCGCTGTGCCCGAAGGTGCTCGAGCTCGCGCAGAAGACCCGACATCAGGTACGCGGCGAGGATGAAGACGCTGACGTGGAAGGCGAGGCGCCACGGTTCCACCACAAAGCCGAACGCTTCGGCGCGATATGCGGCGATCGCGACGTACGCGAGCGAGATGGCGCCGGCCGCGGCGAAGGCGCCCGCCGTCCCGAAACGAAAACCGCCCGCGATGATGATGAGACTGCCGATCACCCACGTGGTCCAGCTTGGATCCGACGAAAAGACGAGCATCGCCGACGAAACGATGCCAATGTCGAGGACGAACATCACGCGTGTCAGTCGCTCGAAACTCCGGGGCTTCGACTGCATCATCCAGTAGACGACCGCGGCGTACCCAAGCACGAAGACCCCAAGACTGACCAGATAGGCAATCCCGATGTTCGGGAAAAACGGGCCCAGAAAGAAGATCAGCCCCGCGCCCCCGAGGCGCGCCCAGTTGAACGTGCGCTCCAGCCGCTCTGCCACGGGCGCTAAGTTAGCGCTTGCGCGGCGGGCTGGACGGGTCCGGGGGAAGGCTGCGACCGTTCCGCGCGAGCGTTTCGTCGCTCTTCGTCGATCATCTCGATGAAACAGTCAACGGCGCGCTCGCGCCACTGCTTTCCGCGCTGGCGCACGAGCTCGGCGCGTACCGCGTCCCAGGCGAGACCCTTTCGATACGGACGATCGGTCGTCATCGCGTCGTACGTGTCCGCGACGGAGATGACAGAGACCTCGACCGGGAGCTCGTCACCTTTGAGCCCGCGAGGGTAGCCGGCCCCATCGTGGCGCTCGTGATGCGAGAGTACGAGCTCGGCCCCTTCCCAGAACTCCGGGAGACGGCTGAGGAGGCGGTGGCCGATCTCGGCATGGCGGCGCATCTCGCGTTGTTCCTCCTCCGTCAGCGGCCCCGGCTTCAGGAGGACGAGGTCATTCGTTCCGATCTTACCGATGTCGTGGACGCGTGCCGCGTCGCGGATCAACTCGACCTGCGCGTACTCCAAGCGAAGACGTCGTGCGAGTCGCTCCGCGAGCGCCGCGACCCGCTGGGAGTGGCCGTGCGTGTACGGGTCACGCAGATCGATCAGGTCGGCGAGCTCGAGGATCGCGGCCTTCGTCTGTTCCCGTACGCGCGCGCTATCGCGGAGCGTGAGCAGGACAATCGCCATCGGCACGCCGAAGAGGAGGAGCGTCCACGGCTGCGCCTGTGCGGCGATTGCCGCGAGCGCCCCAAGGACGAGCAGCGCCGCCTCGTACGGCAGCAGGCGGCGGTGCAGGGTCCACCAACCGGCGAGGGGATTCCGCCGCATCTGAAACGCAACGACGAGGTCGACAAGCGTGCTGTTGATGAGGTACTTCGCGATCGCGGCGATCCCGATCGCCCATGGCTCGCGTCCGACCTGAGCGCTGGGACCTGCAAGGAGGATGAATGCAGTCGCGGCCGCCCCGGTCGAGAGCACCGACGTAGCTGCGTTGAAGCCTCGGTTGTACCAGCGCTGACGAACCCCGCGGAAGTGGAGAGCGATGAGCGTCGTCCCACCGGCGACGATCATCGCGTAGAACGGACCGAGGAGGAGAGCCGCCGCGAAGGTCGCGGTGTCGTCGACGGTGATCTTCATCTTCACCGAAAGGTGAACGGGCCAGAGCTGCGCCATGGCCGCCATCGCCATCAGCAGCGCGAAGAGGACCGTGTCCGCGGGACGGAGATTCCCCCGGAACGCGGCGCTCGCGGGGAGGGCCGCGAGCGCCGCTCCGAGGACCGCGAGAATGAAGAGACGAAGCGACCAGCGGAGCCGTGACACGGGCTAGAGCCCGATGAGCGTGTACCGCACCTGTGTCGTGACGTTGGACTTGCCATAGGCCGTCGAGCTCAGCCAGAGATACGTGCCGGTGACCTTGGTCTTCGTGTCGAACGACTGTGTCGACGTGACGGTCACCTTGACGATCACGGGCACGCCGAGCGAGAGGAGCCCGTTCGCGGGCAGGACGCTGCTGATCTTCGCCGTCATCGGGACTGCGCCGGGGAGCGACACGACCGCGGCGATCACGTTCGTCGGCACGAGCAGCTCGATCGCGACAGGCTCTTTGATCGTGTCCTTGTAGGTTGCCGGGAACGCCGTCGTGATATCGACGAGGGCCCCGTTGACCAAGAAAACCGGGTCCTCTTCGCACCACTGGACGCCGGCATCGGCGTCGAGCCCCAACACGAGTGTCGACAGGCAAAACGCCATCGCGAATCCGAATTTCCCAAACGCGGACGCATGCAACCGCCCCATCAGTCCACCACCCACCCACCCAATTTTCACTGGCTCGTTCGCGCAATCAGTACGAAGTGATTACGTCAGCAGGATGAGTTGATGGGCGGCGCGATTCGTGTCGCTCCGGTCGCAGGACACGTCAACGCACGGTCCGTCAATGAGCGGTAAACGGCGGAGCGTCAGGCGGTGGGCGGCAGTGGATATCCGGCGAGCGCGGGCTCGCCGCGAAGACGGGCGTAGCCAGGCTTGATACGCGCGTAAATGATCGCGACACGCTCGTCGTATCCCACGAACGCGCTCTTCATCGCGTTGACCGACAGCCGCTCCACATCGGCGAGCGTCAGCCCGGCTACGCGGGACAGTCGCTGAAACTCATCGGAAAGCGTCACGTGCGACATGAGGCGGTTGTCGGTATTGACCGTGACCCGGAAGCGCTGCGCGATGAAGTGCCGAATCGGATGCTCCGCGAGGGTCGGTACAGCCCCGGTATCCACGTTCGATGACGGGCACAGCTCGAGCGGGATCCGCTTGTCACGCACGTAAGCGGCGAGGGGCCCGAGCTTGACCACTTTGCCATCGCTGATCGCCATGTCCTCGACCAGACGGACGCCGTGGCCGATCCGGTGCGCGCCGCAGTACTGCAGCGCCTGCCAGATCGACGGCGGCCCAAAGGCCTCACCCGCGTGGATCGTGATCGAGAAGTTCTCTCGACGGCAGAGCTGAAACGCCTCGACGTGCGCCTTCGGCGGGTGGCCCGCCTCCTCGCCGGCGATGTCGAAGCCGACGACACCCCGTTCGCGATTTGCCACCGCAAGCTCGGCCATCTCGAGGGAGTCGATGCGGTCGCGCATCGCGCAGATGATCTGGCGGAGCGTGATGCCGCGCTCGCGCTCCGCGCGCTCGAACCCGCGCTCGACACTCTGGACGACTTGCTCGAGGTTGAGGCCGCGCTCGGTGTGGAACACCGGCGCGTAGCGAACCTCGGCATACACGACGCCGTCACGCGCCAGATCCTCGCCGCACTCGAACGCGACACGCTCGAGGGCTTCCTCGGTCTGCATTACGGCGATGGTGTGCGCGAATCCGCGGAGATAGAGCGAGAGCGAACCTGATGCGGCGCTCGCATGAAACCACCTGCCGAGGTCATCCGCGTCAGTGGTCGGAAGACCCGGGTAACCCTGATCTCGGGCGAGCTCGACGATCGTCGCGGGGCGTAGGCCGCCGTCGAGGTGATCGTGGAGGAGGACCTTGGGCGCCGCGCGGAGCGTCTCGAGCGGGATCACGATCGGCGGAACGATACGCCTCGCTGTGCGTCCGGCGAGCGTCCGGCCCAGCAAATTGTTGGACTCAATCACCGCAGGCGCGCGTAGGGTATCGGGCGCAGTTCGTTGGGAGGTCAGCATCATGCGCCGGATCCTTGCATCGGCAATCGTCACCGGTCTCTTGATCGTCGGAGCGACGACCGCGCTCGCAGGTTCCGCGAAGCATCGCCTCGACACCGGCCTCATCAGCTTCACCGAGGACGCCAAGAGCGGAACGAACGGGCCGGGCGGTGGTGGCATCTCAGGGATCGCCTGCGTGTCGTCGCTGAGCGGACAGCCGAGCTCCTTCGCCGGCAACGCACTGCTCGACTGCGACAGCGTCGGTCCGCACAACGAGACCACAGTCGCGGTGAACCCGACGAACGCCGCGAACATCGTCGTCGCTTCGCACACGTATCTGTACAACCTCGACAAGCAGAGTGCGATCGCGCTCCTGCGGATCTTCACGGAGGCGTATGTCTCCAAGGACGGCGGCCAGACGTGGACGAACGTCCATCCGCCACATGGGAGCTACCGGTTCCTGACGGACCCCGCGCTTGCGTTCGATGCGGACGGACATCTCTACTGGTCGAACGTCGCCTCGCACGACAGCGTCGCCGGCGCATTCAGCGACGTGAGCGTGATCGTCGAGCGATCCAATGATGGCGGCATCACCTGGACCGACCCCGTGACTGTCGCGAAGGGCAACGGCACGATCAGCAACGGCGGATCGAACGCGCAGTTCAACGACAAGGACTGGCTGGCGGTCGATCGTGGAACGAGCCGTTATCGGGGGAGCGTCTACGTCACCTGGGCGCGACAGCAGTATCGAAAGGACGTGCAGACCGAGTCTCCGATCTTCTTCGTGCGCTCGCGCGATGGCGGCGTCACATGGACCGTAGGCGCCGAGATCAGCGGCGCGAGCCCACTGTGCTCGGGCCAGGGTTCGACCGGCCCGCGCACTCGGTGCGACCAGAACGATGCGGGATTCTCGTCACCGATCGTCGCTCCCGACGGAACCATCTTCGTCGCGTTTCTCAACCACCAGGCGCAGGGCACAACGCTGCGCGATCAGGTGCTGCTCGTCCGGTCAACCGACGGCGGCGACACCTGGAGCGATCCGCAGCCGATCGTTGGGCTCGTCCACGACGGCGTCGGCGACTATCCGACGAACTGGGTCGGCGACTCCACCCTGACCGATTGTCAGTTCCGCATCTTCGCCGCCGGCAACCTGACGATGTCGACAGCCACGGCGAACTCCGGCCAGCTCTATTACGTCTACTCGGAAAACCTCGACCCCGGCGCGACAGGGCGCACCAACGTGATGGCGACGACCTCGACGGACGGCGGCTTGACCTGGTCGAAACCGGCCCTTGTAAAGAGCAGCGCGTCCGATCAGATCTTTCCATGGGCGGCTGTCGGTCTGGATGGGAAGGTTCGTGTCGGCTACGTCGACCGGGCGCGGACCGCACCGCCAGGGCAAGCCTGCGTGTATGGCTACACCCTGGCAACCGCCAATGACCTTGCCGCGACGAGCTTCACCACGAAACGGCTGGACACCGGTGTGTCGGTCGCCTCGGACGCGCGCTGGTTCCGGAATAACGCAATCAATGGGACAAACACGCGTTTCATCGGCGACTACACGAACATCGCCATTGGTCCGGACGGATCGGTGTGGGCGAGCTGGACCGACATGCGCGACACGGTGACCGTTTTCGGGCGAACCGGGCATACCGAGCACGCCGTCGCGGCGAAGGGCTAACGCCTAGCCCGACCACCGAGCGAGGAGCGCGCCGATCGAGAGCGCGACCATCGCGAGCCAAAGGAGGCGAAGGCCCGCCTCCGGGGCTGCGATGAGCGCGCGACGATCGAGCCGCTCGGTCGTGCCGTCGCGGTAGCGGAGCGAGCCGCTTACCTCGATCGCTTTGCGGCGGACGCGCCGCACCTGCGTCGAGAGGCGGCGCTGTGCGAGCGAGAGGAGCGATGCACCGGCCGCCGCGGCCACTGTCGCCAGCAAGGGGGCGCCGTTCGCCAGGGCGCTCGCGATGACCGGAAACCCACCCCACGCGAGCGCGAATCCGAGGTCCGAGTGCACGATCGGAATCTCGAGCCCGTACAAGATGACGAGCGCCGCACCGACGCCGACGAGCACCAGGAACCACAGACCGAGCTGCGATGCGGCGACGATTCCGAGCGCTACCGCGCCGACCAAGCCAACAGAGCCGAGAGTCACGAGCACGCCCGAAGGGATCTGTGTCCCGAGCGGCCGACCCTGCAGCTCGTCGAACGAGTGCGACGCGACACCAACTGCAAGGAAGAACGCCAACAGAGCGCCGGCGACGATCCGCGGATCAGGATGCGGCGCGAGGGCGGCGCCGAGGAGCACGTATGAGAGATGCCAGAGGGTGTATGGCGGGTGCAGCAATGTCCAGTAGTCACGCCATCCGCCGCCCTCGAGCGCGTAGAAGGCCGGCGCCACCGAGGGCCTCTTTCCGGATGGCGCCACCGAAACCTTCTCGGTCGCGCCGTCCTTCACTCCACTCATTACTACGCCTGCGCCGAAGCTCATTCGCGCCGTCTCGACATCGTTCAACCCCGCCTCGCGCCAGTAGCGCTCGAGGTCGCCCTGATGCTCGCGCCCGAAGCGCTCGATGCTGCCCCTCAGGAAAGCACCCACGCCGGCCCACTGCTCGGAGATGGTGCGGCCGATGATCGGAAGTCCGATCGACGTATACCCCCGCCAGAGCCCCCGGATGGTCACGTTTGCCGGCACGCCGAAGTCGAGCGCAACGATGCGCCCGCCGGGTCGGATCACTCGCGCGAGCTCGCGTATGACATAGGCAGGGTCGTCGACGTACCGAAGCAAATAAGTGAATGTCACGTGATCAAATGAGTCGTCCGCGAAAGGAAGCGACTCGGCACGGGCGCGCACGAGCGGGATATGCCCGTCGCGCGCCGCCGCTGCCGAGAGCATATCGGCGCTCTGGTCGAGCCCGACGACCTGGCAACCGTACTCTTCGCGTAGGGCACGCGCGACGAGGCCGGTCCCGGTCGCTACGTCCAGCACGACGTCCTGTGGGCTAGCCCGCACCAACGAGATCAGCTTGGCCCGCCACCGCGCGTCCTGTCCGAACGAAAGCAACGCGCCAGCCTTCTCGTACGTCGCGCCGATCCCGCTGAAGATGCGACGGGCGTCGTCGGGGGGAGAGGCGGGCATCGCTCTCTCTCTAGGCACGCACCGCGCGGCGCGGATCGTCGCCCGGAGCGATGTGCCAGCCCGACCGATACGGCGTGCCGAAGACGATGTCGTCGGGGCGCACCGGCACGCGATTGAGCTCCCTCCCGCTCGCGGCACGGATCGCCGCGACGATCGCGGGCGTGCTTGATATGGTCGGCGGCTCGCCGACGCCTTTTGCGCCGTACGGCGCATCGGGATGCGGATGCTCGATGAGCTCGGTGACTACCGGCGGCATGTCGAGCGTCGTCGGCAGAAGGTAATCGGTGAACGAGGCGTTCCGAACGTGCCCGTCGCGGAGCTGTACTTCCTCCATCACGGCGAGCCCGAGACCCTGCGCGATCCCACCTTCGATCTGACCCACGACCGCAATGGGGTTGATGGCTTTTCCGACGTCCTGCGCCGTCGCGATCTGGACGACCTTCACGAGGCCCGTCTCCACATCAACGTCTACGACCGCGCGGTGCGCCGCGAAGAGAAAGGCCACGTGGCCCTGGTTCTGCGTCGTGGCGTTGCGCGCCTCGGTGTCCCGATGACGGTGCGTAACTGTCCGATCGATCGGCTCGTCAAGGAGGACACTCAGATCCTCCGGTGGGCGACCCGCTTTGCGCGCTCGCGCGAGGAGCTCGGCCTTCACCTCACGGCACGCCGCGAGCACGGCCCCGCCGGTCATCCACGTCTGCCGCGATGCCGAGGAGGATCCGGAGGAACCGATGGTGGTGTCGGGTCGATCGACCTCGACGCGCTCGACACCGAGCTCGGTGCGGGCAATCTGCGCGCAGACGGTCACGATCCCCTGCCCCACCTCGGCAGCGGCTGTGTGTACATGGACGATCGGCCCGCGCGTGTCACGTGCGAGGCGCACCCGCGCAGTGGAGAAGTCGTCGAAAGCGTGCGAGTAGCACACGTTCTTCAGCCCAGCGGCGTACCCCACCCCGCGCCGCACCCCTTCGCCGTGGGTGAGGTTGCCGAGCCCGCCTGGTAGACCAATCGGGTCGCTCGGGATCTCGTCGTCCGGCATTGCGAGGTCGGCGCACCGACGGATGATGTCGGGAACGGGCGCGCTCCCTTCCACGGGCTGACCGGTGATGATCCGATCGCCGTTGCGCAAGGCATTGCGTTCGCGAAACTCGACGGGATCCATCCCGAGCGCGACCGCGAGCTTATCCATCTGCGACTCGTACGCGAAGCACGACTGCACCGCCCCGAAGCCGCGCATCGCGCCGGTCGGCGGGTTGTTGGTGTACGCGCCGACAGCGTGAATGCGCGCGTTGGGCACGCGGTACGGTCCGGCACCGAAGCACGCCGCGTTCGCGACAACCGCGGGGCTCGACGACGCGTACGCTCCGCCGTCAAGCACGATCGTGGCCCGCACGAAGACCAGCCGGCCCGCCTTCGTCGCTCCGTGGCTGTACCAGAGCTTTGCGGGATGCCGATGGACGTGTCCGTAAAAGGACTCTTCGCGTCCGTAGGTCATCCGCACCGGGCGCTTGGTCGCGAGCGCGAGCAGACACGTGTGGATCTGGAGCGTGACGTCCTCGCGTGCGCCGAACGCGCCGCCGACGCCGGCCAGGACGAGGTGCACCTTCGACTCCGGCAGCCCCAAGCAGGGCGCGATCTGGCGCAGGTCCTCGTGCAGCCATTGCGTCGCGATGTGGAGCTCGACGCCGCCGTCCTGCCGCGGGATAGCGAGCCCGGCTTCCGGTCCAAGGGCCGCTTGATCTTGCATCCCGAGCTCGTATTCGCCCTTGACGACGACCTCCGCTGTGGCATTTGGATCGCCGTGCTCGACAAGAACGGCCTCGATCACGTTTCCCTCGTGGTGAAGCTTCATGGCGTCCGGCTGCAACGCCGCGACCGGGTCCGTGATCGGCGCAAGCGGGTCATACCGAACGACGATCGCGCGCGCCGCAAGGCGCGCTTCCTCGGCCGTCTCGGCCGCGACGATCGCGACAGGCTCGCCCACGTACCGGACCTTGCCGACCGCGAGGACCGGCTGGTCCAGCTTCATGAGCCCGAAAAGCTCCCGCGTCGGTAACTCGGCCGCGGTGATGATCGATTTCACGCCGCTCATCTTCTTCGCGCCTGCCGTCTCGATGGAAAGGATTCGCGCGTGCGGATGCGGACTCCGGAGGGTCGCGCCGAAGAGCATGCCCTCGCGCCGCAGGTCGCTGCCGTACTGGAACTCGCCTTTCACTTTCGGCGCGCTGTCGGGCCGTTCGATCGACTCGCCGACGCCGCCGCGGATCTTCGGTCGAACGGGAGCGACGGTCATGATCTCGCCTCGCGGAAGGTTGGGATGCAGCCGTCGCCCAAGCGGTGGAGCAGCGTCGGAGGGATTCGCTCGCGATCGACGCGCCGGAATCCGATCGCCCCGTAGAAGCCCTCGAGATGCTCCCACGGGAAGCACCAGCATTCACGCCGCCCGATCGCGTCGGAAGCGAGGGCGAGCATCGCGCGGCCGATGCCGCGCCCGCGCCGTCCCTCGGCAACGACGACGGTGCGCAGCACGAGCGTCTGCGCCTCGGGACAGAGGCGCAACGCGCCGACGATTGCACCGTCCCGCGCCGCGTATACCTCCTGATCGGCTTCGAGCACCACTTCCCGTCCCAGCTCGCGCCGATAGAAGGATTCGACTTCCGCGCGACCATCGTTGTCGACGCGAGCCACCGCGGTCATCGTCGGAACCTCCCGGACGATGCGCGATCGACCGCTTCAAGAATCTTGCCGTACCCCGTACAGCGGCAGATGTTGCCCGAGAGCGCTTCGCGGACCTCCTGCTCGCTCGGCTCGGGATTGCGTTTGAGCAATGCGTACGTCGCGACGACGAGGCCGGGCGTGCAAAACCCACATTGGACCGCGCCCGCTTCAACGAATGCGCGCTGCACTGGATGCAGCCTCTCGTCGTCGGAGAACGATTCGACAGTCTGGATGCTCCGTTCCGCAGCCGCGGCGCCGAGCACGAGACATGCGCACACGAGGTCGCCATCCATGATCACCGAGCAGGAACCGCACTCGCCCTGCTCGCATGCGTTCTTGCTGCCGGCAAGTCCGAGGTTCTCGCGCAGGACCGTGAGGAGGCTTTCGTGGTCCGCCGCCTCCGCCTCGCGCTCCTCGCCGTTGACGGTCAGCTTGATCCTCATGGGATGACCGCCACTCGCGCGAGCGCGCGGGCTCCCATTACAGCGAGCACGTGGCGGCGATACGCCGCCGTGCCACGAACGTCGTCGATGGGTTTCGCGGCGCCCGCAACAAGTTTTCCGAACTCCTTCGCGGCGGTCTCGCTCGGCCGTTTCGGCCGGTCCCAGCCGGCTTCTTCGAGAAGGCCGGCGGCGAAACGTTCGGCCTCGGTCGCCTGGATGATCGTGGGCCCGCACGAGCCGAGGCCCACGCCCACGCGCCGCCGCGAACGGTCGACGACCAGAGCGAGCCCCGCGACCGCGATGACCATCGCGTTCCGGGTCCCCACCTTCATGAACGTCTGGGCAGGCCCGGCGTCGTCCCATTCCGCAGCCACGACGAGCTCGTCCGGCCGCCGGACGCTCTTCTTCGGACCGGTCATGTAGTCGCCGAACCGCACCCGCCGCTCGCCGGAAGTCGAACGGAGCACGACGGTCGCGTCGAGGGCGGCGAGTACCGGCAGGGTGTCACCGGCGGGAGAGCAGGTCGCGAGATTGCCACCCAGGGTACCGGCGTTGCGGATCTGCGGCGAGCCAACCGTTCGCGCCGCCTCCTGCAGCGCGACCGAGCCGGCGTCGGCCTCGAGCATCCTCGTGTACGTGACGAGCCCGCCGATACGGACGTGGCCGTTGCTCGAGAGGTCTTTCAGCTCGGCGACACGGTCGATCGCGATGATGTGAGCCGGGCGGATCCGACCGAAGTTGATCTCGACGAGGAGGTCGGTGCCGCCAGCCAGAACCGTCGCGTCCTTAACGCTGGAAAGGTTCTCCAGTACATCGTCGAGATGCCGGCTGATGTGGACGCTCACGCCGGGATTATCACTTCCGTGTTCGCAAGGCGGTCACTAGGATGGCGGCACTCGGGAGGCGAGGAGTTGGGCGGAGCGGCCGACGTCGAGCGGGAGCTCGCGGAATCGCGGGCGCGCGAGGCCGCGCTCGCCGAGGTCCTGGGCGTCATGCGGCGCACTCCAGGTGATCTCGCCGGCGTTCTGAACACAGTTCTCGATCGTGCAGCGCGCCTCTGCGGGGCGGAGCGTGCCTCGATCCACCTGCTCGACGGCGACGTTTACCGGACCGCGGCGTTCTGGGGACCCACGAACCCCGAGTACAAGCAGGTCGCATACGACACGACACGCAAGCCTGGCCGCGAGACGCTCATCGGCCGGACCGCTCTCGACCGCGCGGTGATCCATATCCCCGACGTCCTCGCCGACCCTGAGTACACGGCGAGGGACCTCCAGCGACTCGCCGGCTACCGGACGATGCTCGGCGTACCTCTCTTCCTTGGCGAAGTCGTCGCAGGTGTGTTCGTCCTGACGCGCAATGTCGTTCGCCCGTTCTCCGATCGGGAGATCGCACTAGTTCGCGCCTTCGCAGATCAGGCGGTCGTCGCCGTCGAGAACGCCCGCCTCTTTAAGGAGACAAACGAGGCGCTCGAGCGGCAGACGGCGCTAGCGGAGATCCTCGGCGTCATCGCGGACTCGCCCGCTGATCAGCAGCCTGTTGTTGACGCCATCGCGCTAAACACGACTCGCTATTGCGGCGCTGAGGACGCCGTGGTGCTGCTCGTAGACGGCGATGTGCTTGTTCGTGTTGCGCATCACGGACCGCTACCCATGTCTTCGGGTCCGCGCTTGCCGATCGACCGTAACTCGGTCGCCGCGCGCGCGATTCTCGAGCGGCGCACCGTACACGTCGCCGACGTCGAAGGCGCCGAAGGTGAAGACTTTCCCGATACGCGAGCGCGAGCGGCGGCGGCAGGACAGCGCGGGACTCTGGCGGCGCCGATGTTGCGCGAGGGAGCGCCGATAGGAGTAATCCTCCTGCGCAAGACGGAGCCGACCGGATTCAGTCCAAGCCAGATCCAGCTCGTCGAGGCGTTCGCGGACCAGGCCGTCATCGCGATCGAGAACGTTCGTCTCTTCAACGAGACGAAGCAGGCGCTCGATCGTCAGAAGGCGACCGCAGAGGTCCTGAAGGTCATGAGCGCCTCGCCGTTCGATCTCGAGCCCGTGTTGCAGTCGCTTGTGGACACCGCCGCCCGGCTCTCGGACGCGGATAACTGTGTGATCTTCCGCCGCGAAGGCGACCTGATGCGATTGGTGGCGTCCTCGCTTGGAGCAAGCAGCGACGTGGTTCAAGTCCTCGGCGTTGACCCGCTTCAGTTGGACCGCGCGACCATCACGGGCAGGGCGGTCCTGGGTGCCAGGACAGTGCATGTTCCGGACGCCTCAGGGGATCCGACCCTCGTCATGCTCTCGGAACGCCCTGAGTTCCTGCACCGCACCGGCATGACCCGGGACCAGGTCCGGCGGCGCAGCGGCCTCAGTGTTCCGCTCATTCGCGAGGCGGAGGTGATCGGCGCGTTCACGCTTTGGCGCCACACCGTCAGGCCTTTCATCCCGCGTGAGATCGAGCTCATCGAAACGTTCGCCCGGCAGGCCGTAATCGCGATCGAGAACGTGCGCCTCTTCAACCAGACGAGGGAGTCGCTCGAGCAACAAACCGCGATCGCGTCGGTCCTAGGCGCGATCAGCCGGTCAGCGTTCGACCTCGATCTCGTGCTCACCACAATCATCGAAAATGCAGTCCGGCTCACCGACGCGGCGAACGGAACGATCCTGGGGATCGACGACGCGTTGGCGCGCGTGCTCGTGTCGACCGAGCCGGAGTCGGATGGGCTGGTTACGGGACCTCTCGAGCCCAGCCGTCGGAGTCTCACCGGCCGAGTGCTCCTGGAGCGCCGGACCCTTCAGATCGAAGACATACGCGCAGACCCCGAGTACGAACTGACCGGGTACACCGGACCCGCTTGCACGATGCTCGGGGTACCGCTGCGTCTTCGCGACGATCTGATCGGGGTGCTGATCGTTCGTCGCCGCGATGTGCGCGGGTTCACCGCCGACCAGGTGCGCATCGCCGAGACGTTCGCGGACCAAGCCGCGATCGCAATCGACAACGTTCGCCTGTTCAGCAAGACGAAGGAGGCCCTCGACCGCGAGACCGCGACGTCAGAGGTCCTGCGGGTGACGGCGCAGAGCACATTTGAGCTTCAGCCTGTCCTCGACGCCGTGATCACGAACGCGACACGGCTCGCCGGTGCCGAGAACGGATTCATCTACCAGCTCGACGGCGAGGTCCTGCGCATGACCGCGGCCGTCGGCGAGAAGGCCGAGCTCATGCGCGAGTGGCAGCGGACGAGCCCGATTCGCGCGGACGATCGCGGCACCTCAACCGGCCGGGCATTCAGCGAACGTCGCACCGTCCAAATCCCAGACGTGTTCGCCGACCCCGAGTACCAATACTGGGATGCTCAG
The DNA here is from genome assembly GCA_005889295.1 of Chloroflexota bacterium. Lineage (GTDB taxonomy): Bacteria > Chloroflexota > Limnocylindria > P2-11E > P2-11E > 3-1-20CM-2-70-9. The sequence goes on from VBEY01000228.1 coordinate 29,900, forward strand.
CGCCGCGGGAATTTCCGTACGTTGCTGAGCGTGCCGCTCATCCGCCAGGGAACCGCGGTCGGCGTGATTGCGATGTGGCGAACGGAAATGAGGCCCTTTACCGAGAAAGAGATCCAGTTAGTCGAGACCTTCGCCGACCAGGCCGTCATCGCTATCGAGAACGTGCGGCTCTTCAACACCACGAAGGAAGCTCTCGAGCAGCAGACGGCCATCAGTGAGGTGTTAAAGGTCATCAGCCGCTCGGCCTTCGACTTGAAGCCGATCCTCGAGACGGTCACCGAGAGCGCGGCGCGGCTCTGCGACGCCGACCTCGGATGGACCGGCTTGATAAAGAACTTGGAGGGACTTGGAGGGCTCCGGGATGTGCCGGCGCGGTGGGCACGGACCGAGGACCTCAGGCAGCGCTTCGATTCTCTGGCCAGCGCGCCGCCTACGCGAGATCTTCGACCGAGCCTCCTCGGACGCGCCTTCCGCGAGAAGAAGACGATCCACATTGCCGACATGGCGACGGAGCCGGAGCTGCTCGAGGTTTCGAGGGCAGTCCGCGTCACCGAGTCTCGGACAGTTCTCGCTGTTCCCATGGTGCAGGGCGGCGAGGCGCTGGGGGTGATCGTCCTCACGCGAGTGACCGTCCGGCCCTTCAGCGAGCGCGAGGTCCAGCTCGTCGAGACCTTCGCGGACCAGGCCGCCATCGCGATCCAGAACGTCAAGCTCTTCAAAGAGATCCAGGAGAAAAGCCAGCAGCTCGAGATCGCGAGCCGGCATAAGAGCGAGTTCCTGGCGACGATGTCGCATGAGCTCCGGACACCGCTCAACGCGATCATCGGCTTCTCTGAGGTGCTTCTGCAGCAGATGTTCGGGCCGCTCAATCCAAAGCAGGCCGAGTACCTGAACGACGTCCTTTCCTCCGGCCGCCACCTGCTCGGCCTCATCAACGACATCCTCGATCTGTCGAAGATCGAGGCCGGCCGGATGGAGCTCGACGCCGACACGTTCTCACTCGTCGAGGCGCTGGAGAACGCGGTCACGATGGTGCGGGAGCGCGCGGCTCGCCATCAGATCGTACTTGCGCTTCAGGTTTCGCCGGGCGTCGACCTGATCCAGGCGGACCCACGCAAGGTGAAGCAGGTCCTCTTCAACCTTCTCTCGAATGCAGTGAAGTTCACTCCGGACGGCGGTCGCGTCGACGTGAGCGCCGCGCGCGCGGATGGCGACATCGTCGTGACCGTGAAGGACACGGGTATCGGGATCTCGCCCGACGACCAGGGGCGGATCTTCGAAGAGTTCCAGCAGGCTCGCCGGCAATCGGAGCGTTCGCGCGAAGGCACCGGACTCGGCCTGTCGTTGGCAAAGCGCTTCGTCGAGCTGCACGGCGGCCGGATCTGGGTGGAGAGCGAGCCGGGCAAAGGCAGCACATTCACATTCACCCTCCCAGTGCGGGTTCACGCTCCCCAGCCGGTGTCGGCGTGACCGGCGGCGAGGTCGTCCTCATCGTCGAGGACAACGACAAGAACCTGAAGCTCGCGCGCGACCTTCTCCAGTTCGCCGGCCTGCGGACGCTCGAGGCGACGAGCGCCGAGGACGGCATCGCCATCGCGCAGCGTGAGCGGCCGAGCCTCGTGCTGATGGACATTCAGCTCCCGGGAATGGACGGGATAGCCGCGCTTCGCAGTCTGCGCGGGGACGAGCGGACGGCCGCCATCCCGGTCGTCGCGCTCACCGCCTCGGTGATGAAGTCGGATCGCGAACGGTTCGACGCGGCGGGCTTCGACGGGTTCATGCAGAAGCCAATCGACGTCAAGACCTTCGCGGTGGATGTGCGCGGCTTCTGCGCGCGCGGGCGCGCCGCATGACGGCCGCAACGATCCTCGCCGTCGACGACACCCCGCAGAACCTGCGGCTTCTGGAGGCGCTGCTCTCAACGGAGGGCTACGAGGTGCTCACCGCGGCGTCGGCCGATGAGGCGCTCCGAGTGGTCGCGGAACGACACCCGGACCTGCTCCTCGTGGACATCCTCATGCCGGGAATCGACGGGTATGAGCTCTGTCGTCGCATTCGCGCGAACGAGGAAACGCGCTACCTCCCGATTGTGCTGATGACGGCCAGCATCGAGCAGGACAAAGCGCGCGCGCTCGAGTCGGGCGCCGACGATTTCGTGCAGAAGCCGGTGCTGCAGCACGAGCTTTCGGTTCGCGTACGCTCGCTGCTACGGATCAAGCGCTACCACGACGACCTCAAGGACGCGCTCGACCGCCAGACGGCGATCGGGGAGGTCCTCCGGGTCATTGGCTCGTCCGCATTTCAGATCGAACCCGTGCTCCACGCGGTCGCGCAACACGCTGCGCGACTCTGTCACGCGCGAAATGTCGTGATCTGGCGCACGCTTGCAAGCTCGTACCGCCAATGGGTCGTCGAGGACGCGATTCCGGAATACACCCGGGTTCTGCGTGACCAGGAAATTCCGCTCGGGACTGACACCATTGTCGGACGCGCCCACCTCGAGAAGCGCCCCATCCTCGTCGGAGATACGAGGGAGTACTACCGCGGCGCGACCGGGCCGGCCGCTGACATGTCGCGTCTAGGCGTCGTGCGGACGCTCCTCGCCGTTCCGCTTGTCCACGATGACCGTGTTGTCGGCGTCATCTCCCTCATCCGAGAGGCGTCCAATCCATTCAGCGCGGAGGAGGTCGCGCTCGTGGGCACGTTCGCGGATCAGGCGGCGATCGCGATCGCGAATGTCGAGCTGTTCGAGACGGTCGAGCGTCAACGACAGGAGCTCTCGCGGTTCCTCTCGCCGCAAGTCGCGGCGCTCGTGACGAGCGAGCAAGGGGCGAAGATGCTCGAGGGCCATCGTCGCCAGATCACCGTGGTCTTTTGTGATCTCCGCGGCTTCACCGCCTTCGCCGAGACGGCCGAGCCGGAGGAGGTCCTCGGCGTACTCCGCGATTACCACCGCGTGATGGGCGAGCTGATCGTCGATCACCACGGGACGCTCGAGCACTTCGCGGGCGACGGAATGATGGTCTTCTTCAATGACCCGCTGCCGGTCGAGCGTCACGAGCTGCAAGCCGTCCGCATGGCCTGCGCGATGCGCGAGCGCTTTGACGGGATGGCGGGCGAGTGGCGGAAGCGGGGTTACGAGCTGGGGTTCGGCGTCGGCATCGCGACCGGGTACGCGACACTCGGCCGGATCGGGTTCGAGGGTCGCTACGACTACGGTGCGGTCGGCAACGTCGTGATACTGGCCCAGCGTCTCTCCGCCGAGGCGAACGCCGGCCAGATCCTCATAAGCCAGCGCGTTCACGCGGCCGTTGAGGCCGATGCCGAGACGACCGCGGTCGGGGAGCTCGCGCTCAAGGGCTTCTCGCGCCCGGTCCCAGCGTTCGCCGCCGAATCGGTGAAGGCGCCCGCTCCGGCCCGAACGTGACCGCGGTCTCGTTCAGCACGATCGCGCAGCCGAACCCGCGTGCTCTCGTCCTCATCGAGGTCCCCGAGACGGTCGTGAAGAAGCTCGGCGCGGGCAAACGCGTTCCGGTGCGTGTGACGCTCAACGGTGTCGGCTACCGCTCGACGATCGCCGTGTATGGCGGCCGCTACTACCTTCCCGCTCGCAAGGCGATCTGTGAGGAGGCCAAGCTCGGGCCGGGCGGCCGCGCGCACGTTTCGCTCGAGGTCGACACCGTGCCACGTACGGTAGATCTCCCGGCCGATCTCGCACGTGCGCTCTCGGCGGCGAAATTACGCTCGGGGTTCGACGCTTTCTCTTTCTCACATCGCAAGGAGTTCGTCGACTGGGTGACCTCGGCGAAGCGCGCCGAAACCCGAGCGGCGCGCATTCCGAAAGTGATCGCACAGGTTCGCGCGAAGGCGAGGGTCGCCTCGCCCGGATAGCACTAGTCCTACGCGAGGCCGGCGCGCCTCATGAGTGGTCCGAGCTGCTCGGTCGCTTTCGCTCGAACTTCCTTCGCGTCCATCTTCGTCGGCACACCGTCGCGCACCAGAAATTCGCCGTCCACGAGTACATGTCGTACCGCTCGGGATCCGCCGCCGAAAAGAATTCGTGCGACGGGGTCGCCGCCAGGCCCATCCAGGCGCTGGACGTCGAGCACGACGAGGTCAGCGCGCTTTCCTTGCTCGAGCGTGCCGACTTCGGAGTCGATCCGCAGCATCTTCGCTCCCTCGCGTGTCGCGAGCCCCATCGCGTCGTAACCGCTCAATGTCCCGATGCCGCTCACGACGCGGGCCAGGAGTGTCGCAAGGCGCATCTCCTCGAATCCATCGAGCCGGTTGTTGCAGGCCGCGCCGTCGGCGCCGAGTCCGACCGTGATGCGCGCGCTCCGAAGGCGTGCCACCTGCGCGATCCCGGACCCAAGCTTCAGGTTCGACGAGGGGCAGTGCGCCACCGACGTCTTCGTCGTCCGGAGTATGTCGACCTCCGAGTCGTCGAGATGAACGCCGTGCGCGATGATCGCGCGCTCGGACGCGATGCCCGTGTCGAGCAGGTACTGCATCGGCGTGCGGCCGGTGGCCATGACCACGGCATTGCGCTCGTCCATGCTTTCGTTGGAGTGGGTATGGACAAGCAGGTCGCTCAGCTTGGCAAGCTGCGTCACCGCCTCCAGCAGCTCGCGCGTACACGAGAGCGCGAATCGAGGCATGTACACGTAGCCGATCCGTCCACTCGACGCCTTATGCCACCGCTTGGTGAGAGCGCCCCCGGCGTCGAGCGACGCGCGAGTCGTTTCGAGGAGATTCGCGGGGACGCCCTCGCCGGTGTCCATCATCGCCTGGCCGAAGCGTGCGCGGATGCCGCTCCGCACAAGCTCCTCGGCAACGATGTCGCCGTAATGGGTGGTCCCCATGTCAAGGATCGTTGTCGTGCCCGTCGTCAACAGATCGAGCAGACCGAGGCGCACGCTCGCCCGCACCGACGCCTCGTCGTGGGCCGCCTCGAGCGGCCACACCCGTGTGCGGAGCCATCCGAGGAGTGGCATGTCCTCAGCCAGACCGCGGAAGAGCGTCTGCACCAGGTGAACGTGTGTCTGCACGATGCCCGGCATCACGACGCATCCCGAGATGTCGATGACCTCGGTGTCGGCGGGCGGCGTGACCTCGCCAATGCCCCCGATGCGAGTGCCACTCACCAGAAGGTCGCCCTGCACGGGTCGCGGCGAGTCACGAAGTGGCAGCAGGATGCCCCCCCGAAGCAGAACGCTCATGCCTGATATGCGAGGTCGCGGAGCGCCGTCGCGAGCACGCGCGTGCCCAGCACGACGTCCTCCGCCGCGGTCGCCTCTTCCGGACAGTGGGAGCGACCCCCGATGCTCGGAACGAAGAGCATCGCGGTGTTCGCTGCCGCGGTCAGGACCTGCGCGTCGTGCCCGGCGCCGCTCGTCATCTCACGCGGCTCGACGCCCGCCGCGAGCGCCGCGCGGCGAAGGACATCGGTGACACGCGGGGAGAGCGTCACGGGTGGCCGATCGCGCAGCGTCCGGATCTCCAAGGAGAGACCACGTTCGCTCGCGATCCTCTTGGAAGCATCCCCAATTTGGGTGATGAGCTCGCTCCGCCGTGCGGGATCGGGGTGTCGAGTGTCGACGGTGAATCGTGCGAGGCCGGGGACGACGTTCACCTGCGACGGTTCGACCGCCATCGTGCCGACGGTCGCGACCGCAGGATGCCCCATCCGCACGGCCGCATCCGCGATGGCGAGCGCCATTGCCGCCGCGCCGAGGAAGGCATCGCGGCGGCGGTCCATCGCCATCGCGCCGGCGTGGTCGGGCTGGCCCCGCACCGTGACTTCCAGGTGCGCCGTCCCTGCGATCGTCGTGACCACGCCGAGCCGCGGTCCGTGGTCCTCAAGAACCGGCCCCTGCTCGACGTGCAGCTCGATGAAGGAATCGAGGTCGCGGCGTACGGCCGAAGCGGCAGTCGTTGGATCGAGCTCGACCGCGCGCATCGCCTCAGCGAGCGTCACGCCGTCCGCGTCGCGCACCCGATCGGCCTCGCCCGGCTCGAGCCGGTCAGCGATCGCGCGAGCGCCCCAGAAGTTCGTGTCGAACCGGCTGCCCTCCTCCTCGCAGATCGCCACGCATTCGAGGATGCGCGTGGACCGGCCGAACCGCTGCCAGAGACTGCTCACCGCTTCGATCCCGGCGACGACGCCAAGCGCCCCATCGAGTGCGCCGCCACCGCGCACCGTGTCGATGTGCGAGCCGGTCGCGATAACCCGCCCCCCGCGCGATCCTTCGATCCGTCCCCACACGTTTCCGACAGCGTCACGCCTGGTGAGAAGCCCGGCTTCCTTCATCCACGCGGTGACGAGGTCCATCGCGGAGCTCCAAGCCGGCGAGTACAGCGGCCGGTAGATACCGCCGCGGGGAAGCGCGCCGCGTTGCGCAAGGTCGTCGAGCCGGCGCAGCAATCTGCGCTCGTCGATCCCGACGAGCTCGCGCGTCGTGGTCGCGGTCATCCTTCGGCCACTTCCCCTCTTCCGATGAATCGCCCCCGCGCGGGATTGGTTACGGTCTCAAGCTCGTTATAGACCGTGCGACCGGCCACGAGGGTGCGAACGACCTTCCCCCGGAAGGACCGTCCGACGTACGGATCGACCCCGCGTGTGTACGAGCGCTCGCGGTCGAGGGCCCACTCGCGGTCAGGATCGAAGAGCACGACGTCGGCGTCCGAGCCAGGCGCGATGGCCCCCTTGCGGGGCCAGAGGCCGAACCGCTTTGCCGGTCTCGTCGACAGACGCCAGACCGCGAAACCCGCGACCTTGCGCACATCGATGGCGCCGCTGGCACGCGCCATCGCACCGCCAAACACCGCGGGCAGGAGCGACTGGGCGCCGGCGACGCCGCCCCACGCCGCGAAGAGGTCGGCCCCGTCCTTCAGCTCCGGCGAGCAAGGCGAGTGATCCGAGGCCACGAAGTCGATCCGGCCCTCAAGTAGCGCGCGCCAGAGGCCGTCGCGGTTCCGAGCGTCGCGGATCGGCGGCGCGCATTTGAGGGCCGCACCCTGCCCGGCGAGATCGTCCTCGTCAAAGGTGAGGTAGTGCGGGCAGGTCTCCGCCGTGACATCGGTGCCCATGTCGCGGGCGGCGCCGACCGCGCCGAGCGCCTCGACCGCCGAGACATGCACGATGTGGATCCGCGCCCTGGCCTCCCGCGCCGCCGCGCACGCGCGCGCCACCGCTCGGACCTCGACGAGTGGCGGCCGCGACGATGGCCAGGCCCCGACGTCGGATCGTCCAGTGCCGCGGACGCGCGCTGTCGCCTCGCGGACGAGTGCTTCGTCCTCGCAGTGCAGCGCGACGACAAGACCCGCGTCCGCGGCCGCGCGAAGCGCCGGCACGAGATCCTCATCGCTAATCGCGGGAAACTCGGGTACTCCGCTGTCGCACAGAAACGCTTTCACGCCGACGGCGCCTCGCTCGCTCAGCTCGCGCAGGGCGCCAGGATCCACGTCGACGAGACCGCCCCAGAGCGCGAAGTCAACGACGGATGCGCGTTCGGCCGCAGCCCTCTTCAGATCGAACGAGGCACCGTCGAGGACCGGCGGTACAGAGTTGAGCGGCATGTCGAGGACCGTCGTCGTCCCGCCGGCCGCGGCCGCCCGGCTGCCGCTCGCCCAGCCCTCCCAATCCGTTCGTCCGGGCTCGTTGAAGTGCACGTGCGCGTCGACGACTCCGGGTAGCGCGAGCAGGCCCCGCGCGTCGATCTCGTGCTTCGCCGTGGAGGCGCCGGCCTCGACGAGCGCGCTGATCCGTCCGTCGCGGATCAGGATGTCGCGGGCGTAGGCCCCGTCGGAGACCACCACCGCGCCGCGAATCGCGAGGTCGGCTTTGGCGCTCACTCTTCGGTGATGCTGAAGTCCTGCGCGCCTTCCCAGAGAGCGAGTCGACCGACCTCCGCAAGATGCTCGTTGCCCTCGATGACCGTCGCGAAGTGGTTCCCGGCGAGCTGCCCCACCTTGCTCGAGAACAGCGTCGCGCCGTAGGGGAAGAGGATCTCCATCTCTGAGATGCCGCCGGGGTAGACCAGGATCTGCCCGGGCGCGGGGTGACTCGTGTGATTCTCGAAATCGACGCTGAGCCGGCGCTCGCCCATCGGGACCCAGGTCGATTCACCGCTCCAGCGACAGTGGACCAGCTTGCTTCGCAGCGGCAGGAGCTTTCGGATGGCGGCGCAGGTTTTCGGAGCGGCTCGGTCCTCGAGGCGCGCTTTGAAGGTGAAGCGTCCAGCCGTGATGCGGAGCATCGTCATCGCGGGCGTACGATACCGGCCGCTCATGGCGACCCTCTCAACACACGTCCTCGATACGGCGACTGGCCGTCCCGCGTTGGGTATCGCAGTCTCGCTGGAAAAAGACGGCGCGGTGATCGCCCGGGGTGTGACCGACGGTGACGGGCGCGTCGCGGAGCTGGCCCCTTCGCTCGCACCAGGACGTTACCGGCTCGTGTTCGAGCTCCAGGGCCGCTTCTTCCGGCGCGTCGCGCTCGACGTCGAGATCGGCTCGGAACCCAAATACCACGTCCCGCTTCTCGTCACGCCGTTCGGGCTGACGAGCTATCGCGGGTCGTGATGACCGTCGCGCCAGAGGCCCTCGCGGCGATCTTCGAGCGAGCTCCGGCGCTCGCGGAGCGGGTGCGAGGGAATGATGCCGCGTCGATCGTGGCGTCGGCTCGTTCCGAGGTCGCGCGCATGACCGAGAGCGAGCGCATCGCCGTTCTCGACGCACACCCGCGGATCGGGGCCGACCCCGTGTCGCTCTCGGCGCTCTCGCGAAGCGAGCAGGGCGGCGCCACCGACATCGCGACGATGCGCGAGCTCGCCGCGCTGAACGAAGAGTACGAGCGCAGATTCGGCTTCCGCTTCGTCGTCTTCGTCGCGGGCCGCTCGAAAGCTCAGATCGTCCCGATCTTTCGCGAACGCCTCCGGCACACGCGCGAGGTTGAGCTCGCGATCGGCATCGACGAATTTCTCGCGATCGCGGGCGATCGATTGGAGCGGATCACGTCATGACCACGACCGAGATCAGCTACGGCAAGGCCCAGGTTGTCTTCTACCGTCTCGGCGGCCACGACATCGCACCCCTCGCGGCGTCGGTCGACGTCGACGTCTTCGGAAAGCGGTTTCTCGCTGCGTATACCGAGGGCGACAATCGCGAGGTCGTCGCGACCGACACGATGAAGAACTTCGTGTACGCGATGGCGGCCGAGTACAGCGGCCGGACGCTCCTGGGGCTCTGCGCCTTCCTTGGCCGCCGCTTTCTGGAGACCTACCCGGTGATGGAGGCACTCCGCGTGTCCGCACGCGAGGTACCGCTCGACGCGGCCGCCGGCGAACGTGGCCCAAGCGACGTCCTGTTCCGCTCGACGCGCGGCGACGGCGCCGTCGCTCAGGTCGCCGTCGACGCGATCGGCGGAAAGCCCGAGATCACCGGCGCGCGCAGTGGCTGGGAAGACATGCTGCTGGTGAAGACGACGGGGAGCTCATTCGCGACGTTCGCCCGAGACGACTTCACGACTCTGCCGGAGCTCACCGACCGCCCGCTGACGATCGGCCTATCCGTGTATTGGCGCTACCGCGATCTGGTTGACGGGGTCGCCGAGGGCCCCGGTTTTCTCGGCCCGCGAGCCGTACGCGACGAGATCGAGCGCATCTTTCACGAGTTCAACAGCCGCTCGATCCAGCATCTGGTGCACGAGATCGGCGCTCGCTTGTTCGGGGCGCACACGCAACTTCAAGAGATCGAGTTCGTATCCGAGAACCACACCCCCGACCATGTCCGGGACGGCACCGGTGGCGTGAAGATATTCGCCGCACCGAGAGGGACCTTCGGAAAAATCGGCCTGGTTCTCAGGCGATGAAGCGGCGGCTTCATTACGGGGCTTCATCCCCCGCGTAGACTCGCAAAGTAAGGAAGAACCAGCTTCTGGGCCCCGCGCGGGTGTTGATCGTCGTCGATCAACCACTGGCGAACCTCGTCGCTCTGGCCCTGAATCACGGCAAATACCTCACGCGGATCGACCACGACCCGAGGAGCGCGCGGACCGAGCTCGAGGCCTGGCGACCGCACCTCCTCCTCGTGGACCTCGACGCTCACGACCCCGAGTCGATCGGCCTCATCGGTCAGCGCGTTGAGAACCGACGGATTCCGACGATCGTCTTCAGCGAGCGAGGTGATCTCAAGACGAAGCTCACCGCATTCGATCAAGGCGCCGACGACATCATCACCGTGCCGTTCGTGCCTGAGGAGCTCGTGGCGCGGACGCTCGCGCTGATGCGGCGGAGCTATGGCGACGGCATTGCCTTCATCCCCGTGATCACCGTCGCCGGCCTGGAGATCGACCTGCTGAACAAGCATGTGAAGGTCGGCAGGCTCCGCCCCGAGCTGACCGCCATGGAGCAGGCACTGCTCTATCTCCTCGCGTCAAATGCCGGTCAGACGCTGGGGCGCGAAGAGATCCTGGATGCGCTTTGGGGCTCGGATTACATCGCGGGGAGCAATATCGTCGATCGCCACGTGCGAAACCTACGGCTGAAACTGAAGGATCATTGGCGAAATCCTCGATTCATTGGAACCGTCCCGGGAAAGGGATACCGCTTCCTCCCGTCCGTGAGTTCGCGTCATGACAGGGCGTTATCCCGGGCGTAGACCTCCTTCGTGGCAGTCGTCAACGGGCGCACCCGCGCGGACACCACGTTTTCCAAACGCGAAGCTCCCCGCGTGCTGATCGTCATGAACGAGACCCTTGGGAATCTCGTGGCCGTGACTCTGCGGCACGGGCCGTATGAGACGGAGAGGTCCACGAACGCCCAGGAGTGCCGCGATGTGCTCCGCGACTGGAATCCCCACATGGCCTTTATCGATCTCGATCTGTTCGAGCCGTTCATCGACATCGTTGGGCGCGGGCTGACCCATGGTCAGATGCCCATCCTCGCGTTCACCCGGCGACGCGATACCGCGCTAAAGCTGAGCGCCTACGAGCGGGGAGCCGACGACATCATCGAGGTGCCGTTCACGCTTGACGAGATCGTGGCTCGCCCGTTCGCGCTCATGCGGAGAGCGCACGGCATCCCCGTCACTATCGTGCCGAAGATCAAACTTGACGGGCTCGAGGTGGACCTGCTCTCGCAGCGAGTTAGCGTCGGCGGCCGCGAGCTTCAGCTCACGCCGATCCAGCAGACCCTGCTGTATCTGCTTGCCGCGAATGCCGGAAGGGCTTTGAGCCGCGAAGACCTCCTGTCGAGCATCTGGGGAAGCGAATTCGAGATCGAGAGCAACGTGGTCGATCGTCACATCCGCGAGCTCCGTGTGAAACTTGACGATGAGTGGCGCGCGCCCCGTTTCATCGAGACCGTCCCCGGCGCGGGCTACCGGTTCAAGGCACAGGAGCCTGTGGGCGACGCCGCGAAGTAAAGCCCCGACGCAACCAATCAGCGATGAAGCGCTGTAATGACTGTGGGTCTTCTTGGTGCTGCAGTAGTTCGACGACGCGGTAACGGAACGGTGTCGGCCACGCGCATTGGGGGAGGATGAACCTGTCGACTCGAGACATCGTCCACTGGGAGTGCCACTCGCCTGAGCATCGTGTTCTCCATTCCCGTCACGGGAACGGGGGCCTGACGATTCACGAGGGCGCATGGGCGTACTGCGATGGGGCTGGTGCGAATGACGCGCACCGGTGGTCGCCGACCGGAGGCGTGGCGCTCGAATCGCTCGTCCGCTGGACCGCACCGAACGGCGCGCCGGTGGAAGGTGTACGACCACTCACCGTCACTGCGACGAACGGGAGTCCGAAGGCTTCGCGAAGGACGTCTGGAGTCCGCCAGACCTAATCTCCCGCTCTCAAGGACCGTGGAATACCAGCTTCGGCACTACCGGATTCGGGCGGGAGGCATGGAACCTTTCCTCGAGGCCTGGCTCCGCGGCGTATATCCGCTCCGCCGCAAGTTCGGTTTCACGTTCGCCGGCGCGTGGCGCGTCGAGGGAGCGAACGAGTTCGTATGGATCATCGGTTACGACGGACCCGACGGATTTGCCGCCGCTGATAAGCGGTACTACGCGTCAGAAGAACGCAAACGCATGTCGCCGGACCCGGCGCAGTACATCGAGGCGCCGGTAAGCAAGATGATGAAGAGCGTGCTGCCCGAGTAAGTTCCGACCCGGGTTCGGAGATCGACCGAACGCGCCTGATGATCGAGATGACGACATTTGTCGAAGTCCGAGCGCAAGGCTCATCCCGCCGGATTCGCGTCCTATTCTCGGAGACGACTTCGGGCGACCGGACGGGAGGGGATCGATGGCCACCATTGATCGCAACGAATTTCTGAGAGGCGCGCTGGCAGCGGGAGCCGCGTCGTTCGCGAACTCGGTCGCAACCAACTACACGGCTCATCTCGAGCCCTCGCCCGAGGTGCACGAGCTCGCGAACGTGGTGCGGCTTCTCGATGCGGCACGTGACCGGCTGGTCGGAGCGCTCCCGCAGGGGCAAGGGCCCCAGGGGCAGGGGCCCCTGATGGGGCAGGGGCCCCAGGCCGGGATCGACCCGGACGTGGTCGCGGCGCTCGAGAGCATCAAGTTGAAAGCGCGAGCCATCGCGGGACACGTGGAGACGGCGCTACCGCTCGGCTAGTCCTCGCGCGCGGGTAGCGCCGCGGCGATCACGTCGCGAATCGACGCGAGCCCTTGCTCTTTGACGTATGCCGCCAGGCCTTCGATGACCTTGAGCGGCGCGAGCGGGTCAGCGAAGGTGGCCGTGCCGACCTGTACCGACGAGGCGCCCGCCATGAGGAACTCGAGCGCGTCCTGCGCATTCGTGACGCCACCCGCGCCGATGATCGGGATGCTGACCGCCTGCGCGACCTGATACGTGATGTGCACGGCGATGGGTCTGATTGCCGGACCCGAGAGCCCGCCGCTCCCGGTCCCGAGGATCGGGCGTCGCCGGCGCGTGTCGATGCGCATCCCAAGGACGGTGTTGATCGCGGTGAGCGCGTCGGCGCCCGCCTGCTCGCACGCGCGCGCGACGGCAACGACGTCCGGCGCGTTGGGCGTGAGCTTCACGATGACGGGGAGGTCCGTCTCCGCCTTGACCGCGCGGGTCACCTCCGCGGCTAGGTCCGGATCGCAGCCGAACAACATGCCGCCCTTGACGTTCGGGCACGACACGTTGATCTCGTAGGCGACGACCCCTGGCGTCCCGGTCATCTCGTGGACCACGTAGACGTAGTCATCGACGCTGTACCCCGCGACGTTCACGATGACCGCGACGCCGAGCTCAGCCCACGCTTTTCCATACTTCCGGGCGACCTCGGCGGCACCCGGATTCTCAAGACCGATCGAATTGAGGATGCCGGACGGCGTCTCCGCGATCCGGTATTGCGGATTCCCGGGACGCGCGGCCGGCGTCGTGCCCTTGTTGACGATCGCGCCGAGTCTCGAGACATCGATGAGCTCGGCGTACTCGACGCCCTGCCCGAACGTTCCCGAAGCCGTCATCACCGGGTTCTTCAGACGAAGACCGCGCGCCACTTCGACCTCGAGATCGACGCCGAGCTCGGGATAGGAAAGCGACGCAGCGCGGGGGTCTTCCGAGCGAGCGGCCCCTGAACGGCGGTCCACCGCGATCCCACGAGGGGCCGAGCGAGGAAGACCCACGCGATGCGGCGCGTCGGTGTCGAGAGCCTCACGGAGCTTGTTCCCGAGATCGGATGGCGCGCGGCCTTCGTCTGGCTGCCCCGTTACGGCTTCGGCGATCGTCGCATCGTCGAGCTCGGCGAGCTCAGTGAGGTCCTCGTCAGCTTCGCCGTCGGCGGCATCCTCCAAGGACTCTTCTATGGATTTGCTGACGTCGATCGGCCGCTCAACCTTCTTGCGGAACCGGCGCCACGGCATCAGACGAGACCTACCGTTGCAGGCTCGCCCTGGTCGAATGCGACATCGCCGAGACCGAAGACCGGTCCTTCGCGGCAGACGCGCGCGTTGCCCTGTGCGGTCACGATCACGCAGGCGCGGCACACACCCATCGCGCACCCCATGTGCTGCTCTACGGCGATCTGCGTC
>VBEY01000319.1 GCA_005889295.1 Chloroflexota bacterium
GAGCCAGAGCGCGCGCTCGCAGAGGCGCGCGACCGCGCCGAGGTCGTGCGAGACGAGCACGATCGTCTTCTTCGCGGCGCGGAACTCGCCGATCTTGGCGAAGCACTTGTGCTGGAAGTACTCGTCGCCGACCGCGAGCACCTCGTCAACCAGGAGGATGTCCGGTTCGAGGTGCACCGCGACCGCGAAGCCGAGGCGCATGTACATGCCGCTCGAGTACGTCTTCACGGCGGCGTCAAAGAAGCGGCCGATGTCGGCGAACTCCTCGATCGCCGGCATCGTCCGGTCCATCTCCTTGCGCGAGAGTCCGAGAAGAGAGCCGTTGAGATAAGCGTTCTCGCGGCCGCTGAAATCGGGGTGGAAACCGGCGCCGATCTCGAGCAGCGCGGTCACGCGCCCGTTCACCTCAAGCGTGCCGCTCGTCGGCTTCGCGGTCCCCGCCAGGAGCTTGAGAAGGGTCGATTTGCCCGAGCCGTTCGCGCCGACCACGCCGAACGACTCCCCCGGCTGCACCGCGAAGCTCACGTCCCGCAGGGCCTGCACCTGCTCGGCAGGGGCGTACTGGCGGAGGACGGTCTCCTTGAGCGTGCGCGTCCGCTCGCGGCGCAGTTTGTAGTTCTTGGAGAGATGCTCCGCGCGGATCGCGGTCACGGAGGGCACTCCTTGCCGGTCACCTCCGTTCATGCTCGCACACGGCAAGAGTGGGAGTGGGGACGTTGATACACGTAATTCGGTGCGTCACTTCCGATACACTGGCTGTCATGCCAGCCAAGAACCCTCGAGTCAACGTGGTCCTGGAGCGCCCGCTCTATGACGCGCTCGGTCGGCTCGCACGACGGGAGGGTTCTTCCCTGTCAACGAAGGCACGCGATCTTCTGCGCGATGCCCTCGAAACGTACGAAGATCTGGCTTTGGCGAAGGTCGCGGAGGAACGCGAGCGGACACTCGTCCGCGCCGGAGGACTCACGCACGACGAGGTATGGCGGGGGCGTCGCGTCAAGAAACGCTGAGTGTCGTACACGCTTCGCTATCACCCGGCAGTCCGCGACGATGACTTGCCAAAGATTTCCGCCGAGGCCCGTCGGCGGATCGGGAGACTGATTCAGGCACGGCTCGGAACGGATCCGGCGCGCTTCGGCGCGCCACTCACTGGTTCACTCCGCGGCTATTGGAAGCTGCGGGTAGGCGACTATCGGGTCGTCTTTAAGGTCGCCGGGAGAGATGTGTGGATCCTCGCTGTCGTGCATCGACGGGATGTGTACGAGCGCGCCTCGCGTCTGTTGCGTTAAGGATCCCGCCGGAACAGAGCGACGCGGCTCGGTCTGAGCCGCGTCGCACACAGGATTGGGGTCCGCGCTACGGGGTCTTGGTGCAGCCGGGCGGAGGCGTCGCGTCGGGTCGGCCCGGAGGGCCAGCGTGCTTGTGCTTCGTGTCGCCGCAACCCCAACCGGGGCGCGTGCCCGAGGCGGCGGTGCCGTCCTTGGGTGCGGCCGCGCGGGCGTTCACAGCGACCTCGATTGTCGTCTCGTCCGTCTCGGCGCGTTCGCGATCGGAGTTCGCGTCCTTGTCGGCCTTCTCACGAGCCACGGATGAGGCTTGCTCGTGCAGCGAGACGGTCGCTACGTTCCTGGTGATCTCAGCAGAGACCGTGGCGTTGGTGGTGACGGATGCGGTCTCTTCGCGTGTGGCTGCTCCCGCGATCTGCGCCAGGAGCACGACGGCCGCCAGAACCGCCGCCGTGAGCCAGATTGCGCGATGGTTCATCAGTAAGGCTCCTCTCTGGCCTGAAGGCCATGCGAATTCCCCCTGACGAACGCCTAACGAACATGCGGCCCGATGCGTTAGGCGCGCCCGCGAACCATTGCCGCGATCCCGTAGCCGAGAAG
>VBEY01000320.1 GCA_005889295.1 Chloroflexota bacterium
TTCGTGTCCTCGTACTGCACCACTTCGCCTATCAGCTCGGCTCCGTGGGCGAGCAAGCGCGCGACGACAGCGTCGATGTGTTCGACGGCGAACATGATGCGACGGATGCCGAGGGCGTTCACCGGCGCATCCGCGGGCCCAAACCTGATCGCTTTGGGCGTGTGGAACTTGTCGAGCTCGATGCGACCGTGGCCGTCCGGGGTCCGCATCAACGCGAGGGTGGCGCGAACGTCCTTGAGCCCGATCAGGCTGTCGACCGAAGGTCCCTCGACCTGCGTCTCGCCTTCGAGCTCGAGGCCGAGTTCGATGAAGAACGACTTGGCCGCCTCGAGGTCGTCGACAACAATGAGAACGTTGTCCATCCGCTGAATCGTCATGTGCTCCACTTTAGTGTCTTGCCCTACCAGGCAACGCAACTTTGCGGAGCGAACTGTTCAGCGAAGCCGTTCGGCCCTACTTGGCTGCAACCTCACCGGGTGGTTGTTGAACATGCGGGTGACGGTGGGCGTCACCGAACAAGGTGCTTCGACCGGCAGCGGGCTGCGCGCAGGCCGCGGACATCAGTGTTGCGATCGCGTCCTTCCGCTGGGTCCGCTCAAAGTGGCCGATCGCGATGCCGATGGTTTGCAAGGACGCATCGAGCGCAGATCAGAGGCATGGATTGTCGCGGATTTCGAACCCCTGCCGCTCTTCCTTGAAAGGAAATGGCTGAAGGGAAGCGACCAAGGAGAGTCGACGCACTCGAAGCGGACATAACTAGCGATTAGTTGACGCGCCAGACGGACCAACCGCGCATCAGAAAAGCGACCTGAACCCCGGCAGCTCGGATCGGCTCAGCCAAGCCAGTAGGAGCGCGTCACAGGGAGGCAGCGAACTGCGCCCAGAACGCGGACTCCCTTAGTCTCCGGGTGCAGGCACGCCCTCGTGATGGGAGCATCGCGCGACTAGGGACCGAAAGACCGTAGGCATCATCGGGAGAACGACAGCGGGAGGACCAGGGGAATGAGCAGGGTGCGTGTACTCGTCGGCACACGCAAAGGCGCGTTCGTCCTAGAGGCGGACGGACAGCGCAAGAAGTGGAACGTCAGCGGTCCGCATTTCGGCGGCTGGGAGATCTACCACGTGAAGGGCTCTCCGGCGGATCCCGAACGGCTCTTCGCGTCACAGTCCAACGGTTGGTTCGGTCAGATCATCCAGAGGTCGGATGACGGCGGTAAGACGTGGCATCAGCCGGGGACTCCACCCGGCGAACCGCAGAAGCCACCGGAGGGGATCGCCAAAGGCGAGAGCAACAAGTTCGTGTACGACGCATCAGCAGAGACGGGCAAGCCACTCACGACGCACCAGTTCTACGACGGATCGCAGCGACCGTGGGAGTTCAAGCGCGTCTGGCATCTCGAGCCGTCACTGACGGACCCGGACACGGTGTACGCCGGCGTCGAGGACGCCGCGCTCTTCCGCTCCACCGACGGGGGTGAGAACTGGAAGGAGGTCTCGGGGCTGCGCGGCCACGGCACCGGGCCGCAGTGGCAGCCCGGAGGCGGCGGCCTGTGTCTGCACACGATCATCCAGGACCCGAAGAATCCCAAGCGAATCTTCGTGGCCATCTCGTCGGCCGGCGCATTTCGGACGGACGACGGTGGCACGACCTGGAAGCCGATCAACCGAGGACTCAGGTCGGACTACATCCCCGACGCGGACGCTGAGATCGGCCACTGCGTTCACCACATCGCGATGCACCCTTCTCGACCAAACGTCTTGTTCATGCAAAAGCACTGGGATGTCTTGCGAAGTGACGATGCGGGCGACTCCTGGAAGGAAGTGAGCGGGAATCTGCCGAGCGACTTCGGCTTCGTGATCGACGTGAACGCGAATGAGCCGGAAACGGTCTACGTCGTGCCGATCAAGAGCGACTCGGAGCACTTCACGCCCGATGGGAAGCTTCGGGTGTACCGAAGCCGCAGCGGCGGAAACGAATGGGAGGCGCTGACGAAAGGTCTCCCGCAGGCCAACTGCTACGTGAACGTGCTCCGCGACGCGATGGCGGTGGATGCGCTCGACAAATGCGGCGTGTATTTCGGCACGAGCGGCGGACAGGTGTACGCCTCCGCCGACTCCGGAGACACCTGGGAAGCGATCGTTCGCGATCTGCCGCCGGTGCTCTCCGTGGAGGTGCAGACGCTGCGATGATCCGCCTCGTGCTTCCGCACCACCTGCGGACGCTCGCGCACGTCGGCAACGAGGTCGCGCTCGATGTGAATGGCACGGTGACGCAGCGCGCCGTCCTCGACGCACTCGAGACCGCCTATCCGATGCTGCGGGGCACCATACGTGACCACACGACTCGGAAGCGCCGCGCGTTCATACGGTTCTTCGCATGCCAGCAGGATCTCTCGCACGAGTCGCCGGATACGCCATTGCCGGACGAAGTCGCCTCCGGGAAGGAACCCTTCCTTGTGATCGGTGCCATCGCGGGCGGGTAGGCCACCTTCTCTGCGAAGGCCACACCGGTTGCGGGCGTCTTCTCAGAGTTCACCCCGTCGCTCGGCTCGCGGCGAGACATCTTTCTCGGTCCCAGGAAGCAATACCCGCTGTCACGGCGTGGCCCTGATAGAGTCTCGCGCGCCGGTCACGCACCAGCTCGCGGAGGTGTGGCCACGACCATGTCTAACGAGACCGCCCAGCTTCTTCGGGTCCGATCCGCGGACGGCACCGCGATCGCCGCCTACCGCAGCGGCACGGGGAGCCCGCTGGTCCTCGTCCACGGCGTTTCGTCCGATCGCACTCGGTGGCAGCCGGTCCTCCCCGCGCTCGAGCGAGCCCAC
>VBEY01000321.1 GCA_005889295.1 Chloroflexota bacterium
CTCGTCCTCCGGGGCGAGCAGGCCCACGCGACCGACCTCTGGCCGGTTCAGGCCCTGATCGCGATCGGCCTCGTCACCGCGGAGATCGTCTGGGCTCTGGCGCGCCAGGACGTTGACACGCTCTGGTCTCGTAACCACGCGCTTGCGCTCAGCGGCCTCACCCGTCAGCGCGAGCCGGAGGAGGTCCTTCGCGCCCTCATCCCGGAGCTCGCGCGACTGCAGAGCGTCGAGGGTGCGTGGGTCTGGACGCACGGGTCGGATCAGCGCCTGCGCACGACGGTCACCGCCGGCGCGGCACCGCCCGCCGAGATAATCGTCTCGGCCGAGGCCATGCGCGCCGTGCTGGGGCCCTCGCCTCTCGAGCGCATCGTCCCGAACATGACCGGTCTGTCGATCCCCATCTCGACCAACCCGCCGCTCACGGTCGGGGTCGCCCTCGAGCCGGCAGAAGGCGAGGACCGCGCGACGACGACGGGAGCGATCCACGATCTGGTCGGCGACGCGGCCTCGCTCCTCGCAGCGGCGTTCGAGCGGACGCGGCGTGAGGACGAGCAGCAGGCGCTCGACGCGACGTTGCGAGCGATCGCCGAGATCGACAGCGAGCGCACCCAAGCTGGAGTCCTCGCCTCGACCGTCCTCGAATCCGGGCGCATCGCGACCGGGCGCGCCGCCATCATCCGTCCATCGGACGAGAGCGTGGTGGTCGGCGACCTTCCGGGCGGCCCACTCGCCGAACTCGCTCGCGACCGGCGGCTGCCGGCGGTCGTTCGCGCGACCGTCGCGCCCCTGGCGGCGCAGACCCTGGGCGCCGAGACGACGGTGGCGCTCGTGGGCATCTCCGAGGGACGGGTGCTCGCCGCGGCGGCTCCCGCCGACGTCCTCGCGGCACGACTTCCCCTGCTGGAGCGGGTCGCGCACGCCGCGCGTGACCGGCTCGCGCTCCTGTCAGAGCGCGATGCGCTGCAGCTCGCCGCGAAAGAGCTCGGCCGCGACGTCGAGAGCCTCGGTGGGGCCCTGCGCGCGAAAGAAGACGCGCTCGCCACGGCGGTGCACGAGCTCCGCAACCCACTGACCGCCGTGCACGGGTACGCGACGCTCATGTCACGGAACCTGCAGGCGGTGCAAGGACAGCTCACTCAGCTCGAGCGCCTCATGGCCGATCTTCTGAGCGCCGAGCAGCGAACACTGGGCGGTGAGGCACCCGTCGACGCCGTCACCGGAGCACGCGAAGCGATCGCGCGCGCGCGAGTGCGTGGCGCAAAAATCGACCTCGAGGCCCCAAGCGAGCCGGTGCGCGTCGCAATCGGCGAGGCGCGGTACGCGCAGCTTCTCGACAACCTGATCTCGAACGCCATGAAGTACTCGCCGGCGGGCGAGTCAATCGACGTGACGATCGCGGCCGCCGAGAAGCTGGGCAAGGTCACCGTGACCGATCACGGCCTCGGGATTCCGCGGGAGCATCTGGGGCGCATATTCGACCGCTTCTATCGCGTCGGCGGGACCGCCGACGCGGTCGCCGGCCAAGGCCTCGGCCTTTCGATCTGCAAGGAGATCGTGACCGCACACGGCGGACACATCTGGGCCGAAAGCGAAGGGCCCGGTCGCGGTAGCACGTTCTCGTTCACATTGCCGCTCGCGGTCGGCGCCGCAGCGGCGTAGCGCGCGTTTAGGCGGTGGGTCGCATGTGCTTCTCGAAGAACTGCACCACCTTTGGCCAGGCGTCCGCGCGGTTCTTCGCCTTTGCGAGGCCGTGGCCTTCGTCCTCGTAGCGCAGGTAGTCGACCTCGCGGCCGCGTGAGCGGAGCGTCGACACGATCTGCTCCGCCTCGTGCACGGGGACCCGCGGATCGTTCGCGCCGTGGATGACCATGAGCGGCGCTTGGATGCGGTCGATGAAGTTGAGTGGTGAGATCGATTCGAGGAAGTCGGCGTCCTTCTCGGGGTCGCCGTACTCCGCGGCACGCAGCGGTCGGCGCCACGGCGCCGTTCGCGCGAAGAAGGTCCGGAAGCTCGCGATGCCCACGATGTCTACGGCCGCGGCCCACCTGCGCTCCGCACAGAACGTGATCGCTGCGAGCGTCATGAACCCGCCGTACGAGCCGCCGATCACGCCGATGCGATCGGCAGGCGCGACGCCGGATTCGGCCAGCCACGCGGCCGCCGCATCGAGGTCGCGCACCGAGTCCATTCGGAGTCGCACGTCGTCGAGCGACATGTAGGCGCGGCCGTAGCCGGTCGAACCGCGGACGTTCGGCTGGAGCACGTTGAACCCTGCCGCGACGAGAACGACCGTGAGTGGGTTCCAGAGCGGCCGCGATTGCCCTTCCGGGCCGCCGTGCACTTGCACGACCGTCGGGCGCGGGCCCTTCGGCGCGCCGCGGGGACGCAGGAGGAAACCCGGAATGGTCCGCGCGTCGAAGGAGCGCCACGAGACCAGCTCCTCTTCGGGAAGCCCCTCGGGCGACAGACCGGCCAGCTGTGGTGGCACCACGAGTGTCGCCGGGCGACCGGGCGAGGCGATGTAGACGGCGGACGGCGCGTCGAACCGTGCCCACGCGACCGCGACAGTTCCGTCGCGCGCGACCGCGAGTCCGTCGCCGATCAAGTCGGTCGCGAGACCTCCAGGTGGAAGGCCGCTGACGGCGGTGTCTTTTTCGCCAGAAAGGAGCCGGACCTCGGATCGTCCATCGACATTCAGGGCGTAGGCCACCTGAGGTCCCGCAACGGCGAGCTCGTCGACCACGCTCTTGGCGGGCGCGACGACGTAACGGAACGATCCGTCCGTGCCCACGCGCGCGATCGCCGCTAGGTCCCGATCGCGGTCGGAGAGGACGACGATGGCGTCATCGAGCGCCTGCGCTGAGTGGTGCATCGCGCTCGGCGTGTCTGGGGTGAGCAGCTTGGTCGAACCGTCGCGCTCGACGAGCAACAGGTGGTTCTGGTCGCTGCGCGCGCGGTTGGTGGTGACGACGATCCGGCCGTCGCGAAGGACCGCTGCACCGAACCCAGTCCCGTCATGACGGAAGCGCAATTTGGGGGTACCACCCTGGCTAGGGAACTCATGAAGATCGAAAAACCGCTCATCGCGGAG
This sequence comes from Chloroflexota bacterium, assembly GCA_005889295.1. Lineage (GTDB taxonomy): Bacteria > Chloroflexota > Limnocylindria > P2-11E > P2-11E > 3-1-20CM-2-70-9. Next base: position 3,092 of record VBEY01000321.1, read on the forward strand.
ATTGGCGAACGCGAGCACGTCGCCGTCAGGGGTCCAGTCGACCACGTGGTGGATCCGATCGGGGCGCGTCGAGATGCGGCGCGCGTTGGTGCCGTCGGCGTTCATCACCCAGAGCGCCCATCGCTCGTCGCCGCCCTCGTCGGCACCGTACGCGATCTGGCCACCGTCGGGCGACACGCGGTAGGCCCCGATGCGATCGGCCTCGTAGGAAAGACGCCGTGGAACACCACCCGCGACGGGTACGCTCCACAGCTGCACCGTACCGGTGAGGTCACTGGCGAAGTACAGGATCCCCGCGTCGGGGGAGAGCGCCAGACGCGTTGCGCCGCGCGCGTCGAGGATCCGTATCAGAGAGGGGGGCACCGCGCGAGTCTGGCACGGCGTCGAGGACAATGGCCCGCGGTGGGTGGTCGCGTCCTCGCCTTTGGAGTGGTTCTCGCGTCCCTCGCGACCGCGTGTGCATCCGGTGGCGGGATCGGAACGTCGTCGCCCAGTTCGACCGCTTTGGCCCCGCAGGTCACCGACACGGTCATCCAGTCAGGGCTCATCGTTCCGTGGGAGGTCGCGGTCGCATCGGACGGGCGCATGTTCGTCACCGAGCGGCCCGGGACGATCTCCATCTTCGAGAGCACTGCCCCGATGGCCAAGCGGGTCGCATCGACAGAGGTCTCCGGTGTCAGAGCGATGGGCGAAGCGGGACTGCTCGGCCTGGCCCTCGACCCGGACTTCGCGCGGAACCAGGTCCTTTACGTCTGCGCATCGCGCCTCGACCAGGGGGAATGGCGGAACGAAATCCTTCGCTACCGCGCGTCAGCCGGGGCGCTCGCCGAAGGCGACACGATCCTTCGCGCCGGGATCGTCGCGAGCGGCCTCCACGATGCCTGCCGCATGCATTTCGGGCCCGATGGCAAGCTCTGGGTCGTCACCGGCGATGGCGGCCTGCCTTCCCGGGCTCAGGACCTCGCGTCACTCAACGGCAAAGTGCTCCGGATCAACGCTGATGGCTCGGTGCCGAGCGACAATCCGATGTTGAAGGGCCAGTCGTCACCGTCCGCGGTCTACGCGCTCGGCCTGCGCAACCCCGGGGGCTTCGCCTTCGACCCGCGGACCGGCGCCTGTTTCGTCGTCGACGCCGGAGATCAAATGCAGGACGAGATCGACGAGGTCATTGCAGGCGCGAACTTCGGCTGGCCCACCGTCCTCGGTCCAACCGGCGCAAACCGTGGATTCGCGGATCCGGCCTGGAGCTCCGGCGCGACGACTTTCGCGGTCGCGGGCGCGGCGTTCGTCTCGGGTCCCGAGTGGGGCTCTTGGTCCGGCTCGCTCGTGGTCGCGACGCTCAAGGAGCAGGACCTCCGGCGTTTCGCCATCGACGGCGCGCATGCGACGCAGCGCGACATCCTCCTCGATCAGAAATACGGACGCCTTCGTGCCGCGACGGCGGCTCCCGACGGTTCGCTGCTCGTCACCACGAGCAAT
>VBEY01000280.1 GCA_005889295.1 Chloroflexota bacterium
TGAAGGGCTTGAACGCCGTCCCCGGGATGAAGTGCCGCACGCCTCAGGGCGCGTTCTACGCGTTTCCGAACGTTCGCGGTCTCGGGCTTCGGTCTAGCGCGGAAGTCGCGGATCGGCTGCTCAACGAGGCCGGCGTCGCGACGCTCGCCGGAACATGCTTCGGTGCGGCCGGCGAGGGCTACCTGCGGCTCTCGTATGCGAACTCGTTGCCAAATCTCGACAAAGCCGTTTCACGCATCGCTGAGTGGTCGGGCCGCTTGGCGCCCCTGTTTACCGGCCGCTAACTCTCCCGCCCCGCGTTACGGACTCATGCGCCAACCGTGGCGGCGCCGTTACCAGTAGCTGTCACCGATGGTTTGGGCCGTGCTCCCTTTGCGCCCTGTTGCGAGGGACCCGGACAACCGGGCCTAAAACAAACGGGAGGCTGAAGAATGCGAGCGCTCAAGCTCGTCCTCATCTCGGCGTTCGCGATCGCTGTTGTGTTCGCACGCGTCGAGATGGCGAACGCGTATTACGAAAAGCTAGACGCGGGCCAAGTCGGCGAGAAGAGTGGCGGCGGGAAAGAGAAGGAGTCGGATAACAAGAAGAAGCCCGACGTCAGCACGAACACGAAGAAGAATGCGAGTGCGGGGGCGAGTAACAGCACTAGTGCGAGTACCAGCACTAACGCCAACGCAAGCGCGACTGCGAACGTGAGCGCGAACGTGAGCGCGAACGGAAACGCGAATGGCAAGGCCAAGACGAGCACGAATGACAACACAAGCACCAATGTGAAAAACAACACCAAGACCGAAACTGACGTGAACGCGAGCACGAAGGGCGAAGTCAAGAGCAACTCAGAGGTCAAGGGAAACGGGCAAGCTCAGGGCGACGTTGACGCCAGCGTCGAAGTATCGAACGGCGCGCAGGTTTCGCACGGCGGCGGCAACAGCTCGCAGGCCGGTCAGGACATGAACACGACCCAGGGCTCGAAGACGAGGAACGGCAGCAACACCAAGGGAACCGGTTCAAAGAGCAAGGGCCCCGGTGGCTCGAAGGACACGGGTACGAACTCGGCGAGCAAGAACGCCGGCAACACCCAGAACACCAAGGGCACCGGTTCGAAGAGCGCGCAGCGAGGCTCGGTCGACACCGGGACGAATTCGGCGAGCAAGGCCGCCAGCAAGACCAACAACACCCAGGGAACCGGATCGAAGAGTGCAGCGCAGGGCTCGGCCACGGGCACGGGTTCAAAGACCGTCTCGTTGGGCGGATCCATCCACGAGGGCGACATCGCGAACATCACCGCCGCTCTCGGCACGGCGATCACGACCGGCGCGAACGCGAACACGCAGATCGCTGGATCGATCACCGCGGCTCAGAACCTCATGACCACCTGCGTAACCCTCACGCAGGCTCAGATAAATGCCCTAACGACGGCGATCAACGCGGCGCTGACCGCGAAGGGCAACCTTGCGACGTCACTTAGCGCGGCTCAGACCGCTCTGACGAACCTCAACGCTGCGGTCGCCTCCGGTAACGCAGCGCAGCTCGCGGCGGCAATAGCCGCGGCGGAGGAAGCGACCGCGAACCTGAACGCGAGCGTCGGCGCTGAGGCACAAGCCAACACGAACCTCAACGCGACGACGTCGACCACGGTCTGCGCCCCTGGCAACATCGCGAGCGTCACCGCCGCCCTCACCACGGCGATCACCGGCGGCACAAACGCCAGTGCGCAGCTCGGCACGACGATCATCGCCGCTCAGAACGTCCTGGCGTCACCTAACATCACACCCGCGCAGACCTCGGCGCTGACGGCGGCTATCGACACGGCCGCCACCTTCGAGGGACAGCTCGCAGCGTCGCTGACCGCGGCACAGAACGCTCTCGCGGCGCTCAACACCGCAGTCAGCTCCGGCACTCAAGCTCAGATCGCCGCGGCACTCACCGCCGCGGAGCAAGCGACAGCGAACCTGAACGCGAAGGCCGCGGCCGAGGTCACGGCGAACGCCAACCTCAACGCGGCGATCCTCGCCAACACTCCGGGCGCTCCAACGCCTCAGACCCAGACTCCGCCGACAGAGACGACGGTGACCACGACCACGACCGTCATTCCGGCGGGCGCGATCACCTGGGCCCCAGGGTTCGGTCCGAACGGCGTGGTGGCCTCGGTGCAGACCGCGCCGACGACCAACGCAAACACCGGCGTGAACACCGGCACATCTGCCGGCGCGACCACCGGTGCATCGAGTAACAACACCGCGGTGGCCGGAGTTCAGACGGCTCCGCAAAGCGGCTCGGCCGTGGCGGGCGTCTCCAACCTTCCGTCCACGAACACAGGCGACACAACGGGTCTTCTCGGGCTTGGCGCGGCGCTGATGGCGTTCGGGGCGTTCCTCGTTCGCCTGCCGACTAAGTCACGGAAGTAGCAACCGACATCGTTCGACGAAGAGGGCTCCCAAACCGGGAGCCCTCTTTTTGGTGCCCGAGGCATACCGCGTGCACCCGTCGGTCGGTCGGAGAGTGAGCGAGTGGCACAAGTAGTCGCCCGACCGCCCCGCGAGAGCTGGGACCTCGACATCGGCCAGGAGATCGATCGATCCCTCGTGGTGATCGATGGGCTCGGCGGCGGCTCCCGCTACGAGGTCTTCCGCGCCTGGGACCGAGAGCTCTTCTGCCAGGTCGCGGTGAAGGTCATGCGACCACACCGGGTCCAAGAAGATCGGGTCTTAGATGGATTCGAGCGCGAGATCGGCATCACATCACGCCTGCAGCATCCCAACCTCGTCCGCCTCCTCAGAT
>VBEY01000120.1 GCA_005889295.1 Chloroflexota bacterium
GCCCACGGGTGCTGCGATCGTGACGACGGCAAGCGGCGATCGGCTTCGGAGTGCGATCGTTCCGAGCACCGTGTAGACCGCCCAGCAGCCTGCACCGAGAAGCATGAGCACGTCTCCGATGAGCCGGCGGCTGGAGATCGCGTCGCCCGATTGTCCGGCGGCGATGACGATGGCCGCTCCCACCGAAGCGACCGCGAGTCCGGCGAGCTTGGTCGCGGTTAGGCGCTCACCGACGAACGATGCGGCGATCGCGGTGAGGACCGGGATGAGTGTGGGCACAATCAGGGCGCCGTCCGATGCGGGAGCCATCGCGAGGCCGACGAATACGAAGGCGTTGTACCCGAAATAGCCAAAAATCCCCGCGATGACGACGGGCCAGAGGCTGCCACGACCGAGGTCGGTTCGTGCCACGATCGCGATCCCCACAAGCGCGATCGCGGCGACGACGAAGCGCACGGTCGACACTTCGAGAGGCGGCGCGCTCGAGACAGCGAGCTTGCCGGTGATCCAGGAACCACTCCAGGTAAGCGCGACGCAGAACGCGACGAGCGGCGTGAGAAGCGAGCGGGGCATCAACGAACCATACGTGGCACGATGCCGCCATGCTCCGCGTGCTTGTCACCGGCATCACCGGTTTCGCGGGCAGCCACCTCGCCGAGCATCTCGTGTCGCGCGGCGACGAGGTCCATGGCCTCGCGCACGAGAACGCACCGTTCGCGAACCTGGCCGCGGTCCGGGATCGCGTGCGGATCCATGAAGGCGACGTCACGAGTCTCGAGGACGTTCGGGGTGCGATCGCTGGGTCACAGCCTGACGCGGTGGTCCATCTGGCCGGCATCGCCGTTCCGACGATCGCAGCGGCCGATCCAGTCGCGGCCGTGCGGATCAACGTGCTTGGCACGGCGACCGTGCTGACCGCCCTCGAGAACCATCCGCATGCGCGCCTCGTGTTCGCGTCGAGCGCCGACGTGTACGGCGCGCCCGAACGCGTGCCCGTTGACGAGGATGCGCCGCTGCGTCCCGCCAACGTCTATGCCGCAACGAAGGTCGCCGCCGAGGCGCTCACGCAGGAGCTCGCGGCACGCCATGGTGCACCGGTCGTCATCCTGCGGCCCGCCAACCAGAACGGACCCCGGCAGCACCCCGGTCTCGCGGCGTCGGCGTTCGCGAAGCAGATCGCCGAGGCCGAGGCTGGCCTCATCGAACCGGTCGTCCGACACGGCCGGCTCGACGCGGAGCGCGACTTCCTGGACGTCCGCGACATGGCGCGTGCCTACGCGGCCGCGCTGGACCTCGGCGAGAGCGGGACGTTCAACGTCGGGACCGGCCGAGCGGTCGCGATCGCTGAGATCCTCGAAACGCTCCTCGCGCTCGCTCGCATCCCGATCCGCGCCGAACTCGACCCCTCTCGCGTGCGCAGCGGCGAAGCTACCCGGATCGCGCTGGATGCCACGCGTTTTCGCCAAAAAACCGGGTGGTCGCCACGCGTCGCGCTCGCGGACTCGCTCCGCGATACGCTCGACCACTGGCGTTCCGTTTCCACCCGGCAGGGAGCACGAGTTTGAATATCGTCTTCGGCACCGACGGCTGGCGAGCTCGTATCGCCGACGAGTACACCTTCGATGCGGTCCGCGTCTGCGCGCAGTCGGTCGCGGAGTGGGTCGTCAAGAACGGCGGCGCTGACCGCGGCGTTGTCATCGGCTTCGATCGGCGCTTCGCCTCGGAGCACTTCGCGGCGGCCGCGGCCGAGGTCGTCGCGGCGCACGACGTGAACGTCCATCTCGCGACCGCGGCGGCGCCGACGCAATCGTTCTCGTGGGCGACGATGCGGCGGAAGGCGAAGGCAGGGATCGTGATCACGGCGAGCCACAACCCGTGGACCGACAACGGCTTCAAGGTGAAGGCCGAGACCGGCGCCGCGGCCGGACCAGCGATGCTGAAGGAGCTCGAGGCCGTCATCCACCCGCTGGAGGCGCATCCCGAGAAGGTGCGTCGTGTGTCCTTGGACGACGCGAAGAAGAGAGGCCGCATCCAGGAGTTCGACCCGGCCCCCGACTACCTCGCGCACGTTGCGGAGCTGTTCGACCTGGAGGCTTTCCGCAGCGTGGGGTACACGGTCGTGTGCGAGACGCTGTTCGGAAGCGCAAGCGGGTATTTCCCGCGGCTCATCGGCGGCGGCAAGACGAGGATCGTCGAGCTGCACGCGGAGCGAAACCCGTACTTCGGTGGGGTGAACCCCGAGCCGATACCGCCGAACATCGACGAGTTCCTGCGGCGGATCCCGGCCGAGCGCGCGAACGTGGGCCTCGCGGTCGATGGCGACGCGGACCGTGCCGGCCTCGCGGACGAGACCGGCACGTTCGTCACCACGCTCACGCTCTACGCGCTCCTCATGTGGTACCTGTGCGAGGTGCGGGGTCTGCGCCAGCCGGTGGTCAAGACCGTGAACATGACGTCGATGGTCGATCGTCTCGGCGCGCTGTACGGGGTGAAGGTCTACGAGGTACCGGTCGGTTTCAAGTACATCGGTCCGAAAATGCAAGAGACCGGGGCGATGATGGGTGGCGAGGAATCCGGCGGCTTCGGCTTCGCGATGCATCTGCCCGAGCGTGACGGCATCGTGGCCGACCTCTTCTTCCTCGACTTCATGTTGAAGACGAAAAAGAAGCCATCCGAGCTCATTGCGGAGCTCATGAAGATGGCCGGCCCCTCCTTCTATATGCGACGCGATCTGCATTTCAGCGCGGCCGAATATCCGGCGGTGAAGGAGCGGACCATGCGGACGCTCCGCGAGGTCGCACCAGAAAAGCTCGCCGGTCACCCCGTCGCACGGATCGTGCATCTCGACACGAACGATGGAACGAAGTTCTTTCTCGACGACGGCTCGTGGCTTCTCATCCGTCTCTCCGGGACCGAGCCGCTTGTCCGCGTCTACGCGGAGACAAAAGCAGAACGCGAGCTCGCGCCGCTGCTCGATGCCGGCGTGCAGATCGTGAAGGGGGCTTAGCGATGGCGATAGCAGAAAGCCGCGACACCTCGGTGATCGAGAGCGTGGAGCGCATTCGTGCGGCCGACCCAGGCGACATGCTCGGCCGCATCAAGGATCTACCCAAGCAGGTCCGCGACGCGTGGGCGATCGCGAGCAAAGCGTCCATCGCGCCGGCGTACAGCGACGTCCGCAACATCACCGTCGCCGGCATGGGCGGGTCCGCGATCGGCGGCGATCTCGCGGCGGCGCTGCTCGCCGACGAGCTCAAGGTTCCGATGACCGTGCACCGCGACTACGGACTGCCGGCGTACGTCGGCCGCGACTCGCTGGTGATCGCGTCGAGCTACTCGGGGAACACCGAGGAGACGCTCTCGAGCTTCGAGGAAGCCCGAAAGCGAGGCGCGAAGGTGCTGGTGCTCACCACCGGTGGAAAGATCGCCGAGCTCGGCCGCGCGTCGAATTATCCCGTCGTGACATTCAGCTACAAGGCGCAGCCGCGCGCCGCCCTCGGGTACTCGCTCGGGCTGGTGCTCGGCGTGCTGAACAAGCTCGGCTTCGTCCGCGACCTGTCCGACGACATCGAGGCCGCGCTCTCGGATCTGGCGAAGCTCGAGGAGCGTGTCCACGAAGGCGCGCGGACGAACGACGCGAAGAAGATGGCGCTCGATCTCTACGGACGGATCCCCTTCGCGTACGGCGCGGGCGTGATGGGCGTCATGGCCCGGCGCGTGAAGGGGCAGTGGAACGAAAACGCGAAGAACTGGGCGGCCTTCGACGTCATGAGCGAGCTCAACCACAACGCCGTGGTCGGGTTCGAAAACCCGCCCATCGCGAAGGAGGCGCTCACCGTCCTGTTCCTCCGAAGTGACCGCGACAACCCGCGGCACAAGCTGCGTTTTGAGATCACGCGTGAACTGCTCGATCGCGCGCGCCTCCCGCACAAGACGCTCCAGTTCGCGGGCCGGAACATGCTCTCCGAGATCCTGCAGATGGTCTACTTCACTGACTACGTGTCCTTCTACGTCGCCCTGCTGAACGGCGCGGACCCGTCGCCGGTGAAGGTGATCGACTTCCTCAAGGAGCGTCTCGCCAAAGGAAGTTGAGGCACCCCGGGGGCCCTACCCCCTCAGGGGCCCCTGCCCCTGCCGCCGTGGCCGCGCTGGCGTTCTGCCCCAGAGACGGGACGCGGCTCGTGCAGACGCGTATCGACGGACGCGACCGGCCCACGTGCCCGGTCTGCGGCTTCGCGGAGTTCATGTTCGTGCAGATCGGGGCGAACACGATCGTCGAGCGCGACGGCGGCGTGCTTCTCGTCCGCCTGAACTACGGTCCGCGCGACGGACATTGGGCGCTGCCTGGCGGCCTCGTCGAGAACGACGAGACGATCGAGGAAGCCGCGCGCCGCGAGACGACCGAGGAGACCGGGTTCACCGTCGCGCTCGACGGGCTTCTCAGCACCTGGATGCGTCCTGGCTTTCCGATCCTCGTCGTCATCTACCGGGCGCACATCATCTCGGGGACGCTCCGCGTCGCGCCCGACGAGGCGTCCGAGGCGGCGTTCTTCCCGAAGGAGAAGCTCCCGCCGCTGGAGGAGCTCGCCTGGCCGTCGACGGCCCATGGCCTCGACGCCTGGCGCGCGTACGAGCCACCGCGTCCTTGACCGCTGGCCGATAGTTCCTGCGTGCGCTATCCCGTCCCGGTCGAGGGGTTCAGGCAACGGCCGGTCGAATTGGAGACCGCGGGCCTGCTGAGCGGCGCGCGGCTCCTTCAGAACGGCGAGCCTGCGGCCAAGGGACCGAAACGGGGCTCCTTCACGCTCATCCGCGACGATGGGACGGAAGTGATCGCGCGCGTCCGCCCGTCGTTCCTCGTCGACCCCGTGCCGGCAATCCAGATTGGCGATCAGCAGGTCCGGGTCGTTCGGGCTTTCCAGTGGTACGAGATCGCGTGGCTCGGACTTCCGATTCTGCTGGTGTTCGTCGGCGGGGCGATCGGCGCCGGCGTCGGGTTTGCGGCGGCGATCGTCAATGCCTCGATCATGCGGTCGGATCGTCCCGCGGTCCTCAGGTACCTCCAGATCGGTGGCGTCTCGGTCCTCGCAGTCGTCGCGTGGATCGTGCTGGCCGCTGTCCTTCTTCGCGCCCTCGGACGGTAGCGGCTAGACGTCAGCCGGCGCGGGGGCCGAGAGGTTGCCGCCAAGCGAATATCACGGCGAGAAGCCCAAGGAGCGTAAGCAGCGCGGCCGTCGGGAACACGAGGAATACGTCGACCGAGGCGATGACGCTGCCGATGCCCGGTCCGATCACGAAGCCGATGTTCGCCGGGAGATAGGCGAACGTCATGACACGGCCTCTCGTCGCGTCGGTCGCCGATGCGGACAGCAGCGTGAACGACACGCTGAAGAGGGCCGCGGCGAGTCCGTTCACGACCGTCCACGCGATGGTGAACGGGACGAGCTCGCGTACGAAGAACGGCGCGGACCAGAGCGCGGCCAGCACGGCGCATCCGACGAAGAGCGTCTGCGCCTTCCCGTAGCGATCGGCGATCGCGCCGATCGCTGGCGACGCGACGAAGATGCCGAGCCCTCCCGCTCCGAGGACGATGCCGACGGCCGTGGCCGGGTCGGGTCCCGTGTAGAGGCGGGCGACCACCAGCGGTACGTAGATGTAGGCGAGCAACCAGCCCGCGAAGAGCAGGAAGAGCGCGGGGAACAGCGCCCGCAGCCGTGGGGAGCGGACGATGAGGAGGATGCCGTCTCCGGCCATGCGCAGCAGCGATCCGCCCGCGGGCCGGGGCACGAAGCCGTCGCGATAGCCGAACGCGAGCATCGCCACGACCGCGACCATGATCGCGGCGTCGGCGGCGATCAGCGCCGGGAAGCCGAATCGGTCGACGACGGGACCGCCGGCGAGCGGCCCGACGAATCCCCCGAACGGGTTCGCGCCGTTGACGACGCCGAACGCGAATGCGACACGCCCTGGTGGCGCGTGCTCGGCAAGCGTGGCGAGGATGAGGCCGGTATTTCCTAGGCCAAGCGACTGCACTGCGCGCGCGACGGCGAAGATCCCGACGTTCGGAGCGACGACGATCAGCGAGAGCGCCGCGAACGCGGCGACGAACGAGCGGATGATGAGCGGCTTGCGTCCATAGCGGTCGGCGAGCGCTCCCCAGAATGGCAGGAACGGCAGACCCGCGAGGCTCGAGAACGACGTAATGACGCCGACCCAGAACGCCACCGCGCTCGGCTCGATGCCGAGTTGTGGCAGGTAGAGCGGCGTGAATGCGCTGATCTGGCCATACGCCGCCACCTCGAAGAAGCCGGCGATGGTGAACAGGATCGTCATGCGGACCCAGCCGGAAATGGGCCGCATTTCCACCAGGTTTCGAAGGATACGAGGCGGGTCTAAACTCGGCACGTCCGGCGATGCCGAACTGAATTGGGAGTGTGGAGGACGTCATGTACTCGAGCCTCATCTCCAAGATCGAGAAGGCGAAGCGCTACGCCGAAGAGCCCGAACGCATCAGTTTCCGGAGCTTCGAGGTCGCGTTCCGCGGCGAAAACGGCACGCATGCCGTCTCGCTCAACGGCGATGACTGGTCCTGTCAGTGCGAGCACTTCCATACCACCGGCCTCTGCGCCCACGTCATGACGCTGCAACGCGTCTTCGCGCCACATCTCACGGACAACGCGCGGTTCACACAGGAGCACGTGCCGGCGTAACGATCTCGGCGAACAACTGAATACGCGGGGTTTCAGCGAAGCCGGTGAGATTCCGGCAGGGTCGCGCCACCGTGACGGGCATCAAGAACCGCCCCAACTCGGGTCGCCTGGGACATCCGCTCGCGGCACACACGCCTTCGCAAGAAAGGGGTGCGCCAGATGCGCTCACGGTTCGTCACGCTCCTCGCGGTCCTCCTCCTCACGCTCGCCGCCTGCGGTGGTGCCGTGTCCGTCACGCCGTCGCCTTCCGTCACCGCATCGCCCTTCCCGGCCGCGCTCACCGACTTCCAGAACCGCTCGGTTACGGTTCCCGCGCGTCCGGAGAGGCTCGTCTCGATCGGTCCCTCCATCACAGCGTTCCTTTTCGCACTCGGGGCCGGCCCGCGTGTCGTCGGCGTGGACGACTTCTCGGATGAGCCCGCCGAAGCCGCGACGAGAGAGCACGTCGGCGGGATCAAGGTGAACTTCGAGAAGGTCGTCGCGCTCAAGCCGGACCTCGTCTTCAGCGTGAAGTTCTCCGACGGCACGATCGAAAAGCTCCAGGCCGCGTCGCTGAACGTGCTCGTAGTCGATCCGCAGAGCGTGTTCGACGTGGCGAAGACCGCGACGCTGCTCGGCAAGGCGGTTGGTGCGGACGGCGAGGCCCTCGCCCAATCCATCCAGCAGCGAGTCGATGCGGTGAAAACGAAGACGGCGACGGTCGCGACGCGGCCGCGCGTCTACCACGAGATCGACGCATCGGATCCGGCAAAGATCTTCACGGTCGGCCCGGGCTCCTACATAAACGATCTCATCGACATCGCCGGTGGCGTGAACATCGCGGCACGCGCGGCGTCCGCATACCCGCAGCTCTCCGCGGAAGAGATCCTGCGAAGCGATCCCGAGATCATCGTTCTCGCCGCGGACGCCTACTCCGCGAAACCGGCGGATGTCGCCGCGCGGCAGGGCTGGTCCGTCATCGCCGCGGTTAAGAACGGCCGCATCTTCTCCATCGAGCCGAACCTCATCAATCGGCCCGGGCCGCGTGTCGGCGAGGCCGCGGAGGCCTACGCAAAGCTCGTCCACCCGGAGCTCTTCCGCTAGGTGCGCACGCTTGGGGTCCTGGCGTTCCTCGCGGTCGCGCTCGTAGTGAGCGCGGCCGCGGGGATTCTCATCGGCGCCGTGGCGATCGGCCCGGGCGACGTGCTCGCGGCGCTCTTCGGGTCGAACGACGTGAGCGGCACGATCATCCGCGAGCTGCGGCTGCCGCGCGTCCTCGGCGCGGCGCTCGTCGGAGGATCACTCGCGACAGCCGGCGCGCTCCTGCAGGGGCTCCTCCGCAACCCGCTCGCCGACCCCTTCGTCACTGGCACGTCCGCGGGCGCGACCCTCGCCGCGGTCGCCGCGATCGTCCTCGGCCTCGCCGCACCGCTTGTGCCGCTCGCCGCCTTCGCCGGCGCTCTCGTCACGGTCACGCTTGTGTGGCGGCTCGCGCGCCTCGGCGGCGGCACCACGGTATTGACGGTCCTGCTCGCGGGCGTGGTCCTCACGTCCTTCGCAGGAGCGGTGGTTACGTTCCTTCTCGTCTCGAGTGATCGCCTCGCGCTGCAGCTGCGCGCCGTGCTCGGTTGGCTTCAGGGCGGCGTCTCGGTGATCAGCTGGCCGGAGCTCGGGGTCGCCGCGATCGTCGTGGCGCTCGGGCTCATCTTCGCGCTCGTGCTCGCCCATCGCGTCGACGCCTACGCGTTCGGCGAGGAGACTGCGGCGACTCTCGGTGTCGATCCCGATCGCACGACCACCGCCGTGCTCGGTGCGACCGCGCTCCTCTCGGGCGCGGCGGTCGCGCTCGCCGGGCTCGTCGGCTTCGTCGGCCTCGTCATACCCCATGCGCTGCGCTTCGTGATTGGCGCAACGCATCGCCGCCTCGTGCCGGCCAGCTTTCTCGCGGGCGCCGCGGCCCTCGTCCTCGCGGACCTCGGCGCACGGACGGTCATCGCGCCTGCGGAGCTCCCGATTGGCGCCATCACCGGCCTGATTGGTGCGCCGTTCTTCCTCGCGCTGCTCGTGCGCTCGCGGCGGATCGTCGTATGACGACCCTCGCGGCGACCGCGGTCACCGCTGCGTACAGCGCGCGCGTGGTGCTGCGCGAGTGCTCGTTCGGGATGAGCTCGGGCGAGGTCGTCGCGATCGTCGGCCCGAACGGCGCGGGGAAGTCCACGTTGCTGCGGGTACTGGCAGGACTTCTTCTGCCGACGGCGGGCTCGGTCGCGCTCGACGGGGTCGATCTGGCGACCTTTTCGCGAGCGACGCTCGCGCGCCGCATCGCCGTCGTGCCTCAGATCTTCGACACGCTCTTCCCGTTCACGGTGCGCGAGGTCGTGGCGTTGGGGCGGACGGCGCGCCTCGGCCCGTTCGGGCGCGCGGCCCCGGACGACGTCGCCGCGGTCGATCGCGCGATTGACGATCTCGATCTCCGCGCGCTGGCGTCTCGCCGGATCGATCGGCTTTCAGGCGGCGAGCGGCAGCGCGCGGTCCTGGCGATGGCGCTCGCGCAGGAGGCCGACGTGCTGCTCCTCGACGAGCCGACGGTCCATCTCGACCCGGGCCATCAGCTCGCGACGCTCGAACTCATTCGTGAGCTCGCAACGCGTCGTCAGCTCGCCGTGTGTGCCGTGCTCCACGACCTGAATCTCGCGTCGGCCTTCGGCTCGCGGATAGTCGCAATCGCGGACGGACGAATCGTTCGCGAGGGCACGCCAATCGACGTTCTCGACGCGGAGTTGGTGCAGGCGGTCTTTGGCGAGGGCCTCGAAGTCGTCGCGCGCGACGGTCATCCCGGAGTCTTTCCGCGGGTGCCGAAGATGGTGAGCCGGCCGTAGGGGAGCGGCCATCCGCTTTGCAACAACAGGCGCACAGCCAATCGGCCGTGGATGTGCGCGCGGTCGATTCCACACAGCAGTAAGCAACAAGGCTTCGCTGTGCGTTTAGAAGGTGTGGCCTCGTTCGATTCCGACCGATGGGAAGCGCTCTATCGCCGCTTCTTTCCCGACGTCTACCGAGCTGTTCTGGCCACCGTCTTCGACCCGGAGATCGCGTTGGACGCCGTCCAGGACGCGTTCGAGGTCGGTCTCCGCCGCCCCCCGGCAGATGAGACAAACGTCGTGGGTTGGCTCTACCGAGTGGCCGTGCGACGCGCGCTTCGGCGAAGGTTTCGCCGACCTCCGCCCGTGCTCGGCACCGACTACCCAGACGAGCTCGAGCGCTCCATGACTCGGATCGAAACAAGGACGCTCCTCGAGCTTCTAACCGCGCGGCAGCGGTCGATCGTCGTCGCGCATTACTTCCTCGGCCTGCGCCAGGAGGAGATCGCGGAGATGTTCGGCGTTAGGCGCGGCACGGTCGGCGCGACGATCGCTCACGCGCTCGCGCGTAT
>VBEY01000281.1 GCA_005889295.1 Chloroflexota bacterium
CGCGATTCCGCTGTTCATCGTGGCGGGCATCGTGCTTCTCGCGTTCGCCGCACCGCGCGGCGCACCGCGTGTGGCGATCCCGGTCTGGCCCATCGCGGTGATCGCCGGATTCATCCTCGCCACGGCGAACTTGCCCGCGATCCAGGCGAGCGCCGAGGTCGGGCGCACGAACCACACGGCAACGCTTTTGCCGGACGGGCGCGTACTCGTCGCTGGCGGTGGCTACAACGCCGTGACCGCGAAGGCGACGATCTACGACCCTGCGACGAACGCGTGGGCGCCGATCGCGGGCATGAACAAGCCGCGCGTCCTGCACGCGGCGGTCGCGCTACCCGGTTCACGAGTTCTCGTCGTTGGTGGCACGGAGCCGAACGCGCCAGCGAGCGCCGAGGTGTTCGACGCCGCGTCCGGGTCCTGGCGTCTGATCGACGGACCGTCTTCGATCGGATTCGCGGTCAAGGCTCTTGTTCTCGGGGACGGCCGGGTCTTCGCCATCGGGCTGGACCGAACGGGAGGAGGATCGTCCGCCGAGATCTTCGATCCGGCGACCCTGTCCTGGCGCGTCGCCGCGGACGTTCCACGGATCCAGCAGGTCGTGGGCGTCGAGGCCGTGCAGGGCGGCGCCGTGCTTGTCATTGGGAATGGCGCGACTCAAGCGCTCCTCGTGCGGGAAGGGACCGTGACGCCCGTCGGCTCCGGCACGAGTCCGGTGTCGGCCGCAGTTCCACTGGGGGACGGTCGCATCCTGGTACTAAGTGGTGCGGAGCATGGCGAGGCTCCCGTCGCGGCCGCGATCGTCGGCGCCAGCTCGCGGACCGACGTCGCGTCGCCCACCGTCCGCCGCTATGACTTCACCGGCATCGCCCTCCGCGATGGCTCGGTGCTCATCGCGGGTGGCAATCAGGTCAGCGGATCACCGGCCTTGGGCCGGCCCGTCGCCGACGCCGAGCTGTTCGATCCCGCGACCGGACGCTGGTCGACGCTGCCTCCGATGAATCAAGCGCGCGCCGGGCACACGTACACGCTCCTGCCGGATGGGCGGGTGCTCGTGATCGGAGGCGCCACGCGCGAAGGACCGCTCGCGTCGGCCGAGATCTTCGATCCCTCTACGCGCACGTGGACGCTCACCGCCCCAGTTCGCTGAGGTCCGGACTCGGCGCGAACTAGCGACAACGCCTCCTCGGTTGCGCCGTACCTCGCGGTGCTGCGAGACCGCGGCGCTCAAACTCGTGTGCATGCGCTGAGCATGAGATAATGTGGCGCGCATGGCAAAGATGATCCAAATCCGAAATGTGCCGGACCCTGTCCACCGGACGCTGAAGTCTCGTGCGGCGCAGGCCGGCATGACGTTATCGGACTACCTCCTCGCCGAAGTTCAGGAGCTCGCTGACCTTCCCACGATCGCGGCATTGACGGAGCGCATTCGCCAACGCGCGCCCGCCAGGATCAAGGGCTCGTCCGCGGCCGTGATCCGTCGCCACCGGGACGCTCGGTGATCGTCGTGGACGCGTCAGCGGCGGTCGACTACCTACTCGCAGCGGGCGCGTTCGATCGCATCGCGACAAGGTTTGCCGCGCCGAGCGAAAGTCTTCATGCGCCACACCTCTTGGACATCGAGGTCGCTCACGCGCTCCGGAGGCTCGCCATCAGCCGGACGATCTCGGCGTCCCGCGCCGAAGACGCACTCGAGGACTTCGCGGACCTGCGTGTCAGGCGCTATCCGCACCGGCCGCTGCTTCCGCGAATTTGGCAACTGCGCTCAAACATGACCGCGTTCGATGCAGCTTACGTCGCACTTGCCGAAGCACTGGACGCCTCGCTGGTGACCGCGGACGGCAAGCTCGCGCGCGCGCCAGGGCATGCCGCGAAGATCGAGCTGTATCGCTGAAGGAAGGCCGCGTCGTCGAGACGCGGCCCTCCTCATTTCTGGCTACGGCGTACAGGGGTTGTTCGAGAGAATCTGTCGGAAGTTGTTGATGCGCGTGACCGTAGCGCCGAGACCGCCAAAGAGCGGGTACTTGAGCCGTAGGAACGGCCCGTACTGATCGAGCTTGCCGAAGTCGTTCACGGTGTGGCCGGGGATGTCATTGCCGAAGGCCCACGCGCACGCGGCGCCGTACCCGCCTGCAGCGCTGAAGAACGGATAGAAGTCCGCAGGCACGAGGTCGTCGGTGAGCGGCGGCTTCACGCAGCGGTCGCCAGTGGTCCGGTTGCAGCTGTTGACCGGGCTGACGTCCGGGGCCTCGATGCGCGGTAGATCGGTCTCGAAGGCGACCCGGCTGTAGTCCTGGTTGAACCCACCTCCGGTCCGCGCGCTGGTGAACACGATCGGCGTCGGGTGGTCGGGGCTGCCATCCGGCCAGACGTTCAGGTACGGGACGCCGTCGAAGCCGGAGTTGGTGTCCTGGCATCCGGAGATCTTGATCAGCGTGGAGGCCGAGGCGTCGAAGCAGAAGTTGTCGTCTTTGTCGTTCTTCTCGAGATCGTTGGCGGCTCCCTCGGTGCCACCGCAGCCACCGCCTGCATTCACGCGCGAGCAGTAGTCAAAATGCCCGATCTCGTCCGAGAAGGCGATGTTGTACGAATGCGCTGCCCACGGGACGCGGGTCAGCTCCGAGCTGGTGCTGTATTCAGGGTGGAAGTCGTAGGGCAGGTTCTTGCACACGGAGCCGCTCGGCTCGTACTGGACCTGGCCGAACCCATTCGCCGCGCTCGCGGTCATGAAGCCCGATTGCCCGGTGGTGAGGTCGTTCAAATCGATGCGCAGCCCGTGCGCTGTGTCCTGCAGCGTGACGACGATACGATCGCCTGAGTTCATGAAGAGGTCCGTCGCGCCGTTCGGCGTGAACGTGCTGACGGTGGAGTTGACGGGGCTCGGGGGAGCGTGCGGGACCCCGCTCTTC
>VBEY01000282.1 GCA_005889295.1 Chloroflexota bacterium
AATCTTCGAGGAACTTCTTCTGTCCGGCCTCGGTGAGCGGATGGAGGAAGAGCATTTTCAGCACGCCGAAGGGCATCGTGGCGATATCCGCGCCGGCAAGCGCCGCCTGCGTGACGTGCATCGGGTTGCGGATCGACGCCGCGAGCACTTTCGTCTTGATCTCCTGCTGCCGGTACGCGGACACGATGTCCGCCACCACGCGCATCCCGTCCTCGTTGATGTCGTCGAGCCGGCCGGCGAACGGACTCACGATGTACGCGCCGATCGCGGCCGCGAGGAGCGCCTGGTTCACCGAGAAGCAGAGCGTGACGTTGATCCGAATCCCGTCGCCGGCGAGGACCTTGCCGGCCGCGAGACCGTCAGGCGTGAGCGGAACCTTCACGATCACGTTCTTGTGCCACGCCGCGATGCGCCGACCCTCGACGACCATGTCGTCTTTGCGCTCAGAGACGACCTCCGCGGAAACGTTGCCGATGATCTGGCAGATGCGCTTGACCTGCTCCTCGTGATCGTGGCCGGCCTTCGCGATCAGGGTGGGGTTCGTGGTCACGCCATCGATGACCCCCCAGGTGACACCCTGTTCGATCTCTTCGTAGATCGCGGTGTCGAGGAAGAGCTTCATGTCGGCAACTCCTGCAGGCGCGATGCCGCTTCGACGGCGCGGCCGTTCTGCCGTGCGAACGATATCGCGGCTTCAATGAACGAAATGAACAGCGGATGCGGCCGATTCGGGCGCGATTTGAACTCCGGGTGGTACTGGGTGCCGAGATAGAACGGGTGGTCGGGGATCTCCGCGATCTCGACAAGCCGTCCGTCCGGAGAGAGGCCCGTGAAGCGCATCCCGTGACTTTGCAGCAGCTCCCGGTACGCGTTGTTGAACTCGAAACGATGACGATGGCGCTCGAGGACGATTGGTTGTCCGTACGAGCGTGCGGCGACCGAGCCGGGCTCGAGCACGCACGGATAGCTGCCGAGGCGCATCGTTCCGCCCTTATCGCCGACGTCGCGCTGTTCCGGCAGCAGGTCGATCACCGGGTGCGGCGTGAAAGCGTCGAACTCGGTTGAGTTCGCATCGTTCGTGCCGAGCGCCGTGCGCGCTAGCTCGATGACCATGCACTGCATCCCCATGCAGAGACCGAGCGTCGGCACACGCCGCTCGCGCCCGAACCGTGCCGCCTTCACCTTGCCCTCGATGCCGCGATACCCGAAGCCGCCGGGGACGACTATGCCGTCGAGGCCAACGAGCGGTTCGATGTCGTCGGAGCGCTCCAGGTGTTCGCTGTCGATCCATTGGACCTTCACGTCGCAGCCGGCCGCCCAGGCCGCGTGACGCACCGCCTCGGCTACCGAGAGATACGCGTCCGGCAGCTCGATGTACTTGCCGACGAGGCCGATCGTCAACGGAATCCGCGCACCGCGGATCCGCTCGGTGAGCGCGATCCACTCCGCGAGGTCAGGCTCGTGCGCGCCGGAGAGGCCGAGCTCCTCGACGACGATCCGGCCGAGGCCGGCTTCCTCGAGCATCAGCGGGACGCCGTAGATGGACCACGCGTCGGGTTCGCTGATCACGTTTTCTGCCTTCACGTCGCAGAAGAGCGCGATCTTCTCGCGGAGATCGTCGTCGATAGGCTCGTCGGCCCGCGCGATCACCACATCGGGCTGGATACCGATCGCGCGGAGCTCGCGGACGGAGTGCTGGGTCGGCTTCGTCTTGAGCTCGCCGGTGGCGACCCGTGGGAGCAACGTGAGGTGGATGTAGAGGACGTTCTGCTTGCCGACGTCGTTCCGGAACTGACGGATCGCCTCGAGGTAGGGGAGCGATTCGATATCGCCCACCGTACCGCCGACCTCGACGACCACGAGCTCGGCCTGCTGCTCGCGCGCGACGCGATGGATCCGCTCCTTGATCTCGTTCGTCACGTGAGGGATGACCTGGACGGTCGCGCCGAGGTAATCGCCGCGGCGCTCCTTCGCGATGACCGAGTTGTAGATCTGACCGGTGGTCAGGTTCGATGCGCGAGTGACGTTGCGATCTATAAAACGCTCGTAGTGGCCGAGGTCGAGGTCGGTCTCGGCACCGTCTTCAGTCACGAATACCTCGCCGTGCTGGTAGGGCGACATCGTCCCCGGATCGACGTTGAGATAGGGATCCATCTTGAGCGATGCGACGGTGAGTCCTCGCGCGGCGAGGATGCGACCGAGGGAAGCGGCAGTGATGCCTTTGCCGAGCGAGGAAGTGACCCCTCCGGTCACGAACACGAACTTAGGCACGGGCTGGACCTCCGGGGTTTTTCTAATTCTATAGAGGTGGCGATATCCAGTCCAGCATGGACTGGATAATCGCCGGAGCCTCAGCAGACCGCAGCAGCGAAGCTGCGAGGACTACAGGGATGAGGCGGGTAGCGATGGTCCGGTTATGAGACGGGGAAGGGAAGACTGTTCAGAACGATGAGGCGGGGTCGATCCGTTCCGGTGTGCGGAGGGTAGGAGGGAATCTCGACCGGCTCATCGCGGCGGCAATCCTCGAGGTTTCCATCGAGTCGCAGAGCGCGGAAACGGGCATCGCGAAGCTCACCGCTCTCCATGTCTGCGTACTCCACGATCGCGACCAGTCGCGGGCGCAGGAATCGAAGGCCTTCGCGCAGCGCGACGGGTGTGGCGAACGGAGACGTGTCGGCCGCGAACCCTCGCGTCGCGACGTCGAGCCAACCGCCGAGATAGGGCGGCACGTACGCATCTCCGGCGAAGCCGATCGCGCCGTCCTCACCGCGGAGACCGCAGAGCAGCGTGCGCGCGCCGCGGCGCTCGTCGACGACGAGGGCGCCCACAACCACGTCGGCGCGCGGCGTCACGTGGCACTTGAGCC